>JASHSY010000123.1 GCA_030040825.1 Xanthobacteraceae bacterium | reverse complement strand
GGATCGGCGTTGGCACGGCATTTGATTTTGCTTTCGGGCACAGCCATTGAGGCGCCGCCGTCGATTCAACGCTCAGGTCTGGAATGGTTATTTCGGCTAGCCATGGAGCCAAAGCGGCTTTACCGACGATATTTCTTTTTGGTGCCGAAATATCCGCAGTTCTTTGTTGTAGCGTTGATCAAACATCACACGGCGCGGAAGATACCCGGCCTAAATGAACCAGGTCCGAGTAGTTCTCTACGGTGGAGCGCTTCTTGGCCGGGATTCCGCGCTGCCGTTTCACCCTCCCAACGTAACGTCTATCGCTCCCGTAAGGCGTCGTGTCGATATTCCGTTAGCGGCGAAAGCAAATAGCTCAGGATGCTGCGTGCGCCGGTCTTGATTTCGACAGTAACCGCCATGCCGGGTGATAGGGTGGCGACAGCGCCATCCACCGGGATTTGCTTGCGATCAAGCGACACGCGCGCAACGTAGCTTAAATTTTGACTATTAGCGTCGCTCGCGACTTCGGCGCTACCCGCCCTGCCCTTCATTTTATCCTGGGCGTTGTCATGCGTGATCGTGTCGTGAGATACGCTCATCACTCGACCGTACAATAGACCATAACGGGTGAAGTTAAAGGTTTCGACTTTGATTTGCGCCTCTTGACCAGGGTGAACGAAACCAATGTCACGATTTGGTACCATGGCCTCGATTTCGAGCGACGCGCCTGAAGGGACGACGACCGCCAATTGCTGGGCGGGGGTCACCACGCCGCCCACGGTGTGGACCGCGAGCTCCTGAACATTACCGTCGACTGGAGCCGTCAGCAGCTGCAGTTTAGTCCGCTGCTCGGCCTTTACGAGATCACCACTGAGACCGGCGGCCTTGCGCTCAGCTTCAGCAAGCTCGCCGAACAGCGTGCGGCGGAATTCAGCCGCTTGCTGGACGCGAGTTTCCGTGATCGCCGCCAGCGCCGCTTTTGCCTCTTCTAGTCGGCTTTTCTGGACCGCGAGTTCTTGCTGGTTGTCGACCAACGCTTGCTGAGCGTCGAGATAGGTAAGCTTTGACCCCAACCCCTTGTCAGCGAGGGTTTTCAGAATTTCGACACGCTGCGCTATGAGCGGCTGCGACGCCGCAAGCTTGCCGATGGTGGCCGCTACCGTTCCGCATTCAGCCTCCTTCTGCGCCCGCTGGCGTTCAAGCGCGGCCAGCTTGGCCCGATACTCTTCGGTTTGCTTGGCTAGGAACTTCCGCTGCATGTCGACCAGCTCCGGGCTGGCGTCTGCCGGAGGGTCAAACGCGTGTTGCGGATCGTCACCATCGCTCAGCGCCGCACGCAACCGCGCCACGTCGAGCTGGGCCGCAATCAAATCGCTTCGGATATGTTCCTGTTCCGCGGCACTCATGGTCGGATCGAGTTCAATCAGCGGATCGCCGGCCTTAACGCTTTGGCCGTCGCGGACGTCGATGGCGCGCACGACTCCGGTTTCGAAGGGCTGAACAAGCTTGACGCGGCCGCTCGGGACGACTTTGCCGGAGGCGGACGCGACAATATCGACCTTGCCGAAGCCAGCCCAAACCAGAGCCAGGCAGAACAGGGCCGCAACACTTGCAGCGATAGCGCGACCTGTGGGCGATGGTGGCGTCGCCACGATCTCCAACGCAGCGGGTAGGAAAGCGAGCTCATCCGTCGCGCCACGCTGCCTTGTCAGCGGGAGGACATTCTTGGCAACCGTCATTGCGGCCTCAGCTGGCTTCATGGACGCCATTCTGCAGTCGATAGAGGGTCGCGTAGCGCCCGCCTGCCCGCACCAATTCATCGTGCGTGCCGTCTTCAATCAGCCGGCCATGATCGAGCGCGATAATACGGTCCGCGAAGCGCACTGTCGAAAGGCGGTGGGCGATGATGAATACGGTGCGCCCCCGGGCGATTTGCGCCATATTTTGCTGGATGATCCGTTCGCTTTCATAGTCGAGTGCACTGGTCGCTTCGTCGAAAATGAGGATGCGGGGTTCGCACAGAAGTGCGCGGGCGATGGCGAGACGCTGGCGCTGGCCGCCCGACAGACTGCAGCCGCGTTCGCCGACGATGGTGTCGTATCCCTCAGGTAGCTCAAGGATGAAGTCGTGAGCACCAGCGAGCGTGGAGACGGCGATGATCCGCTCGATCGGCATGCCAGGCTCGGCGAGCGCGATGTTGTCACGGATGGATCGATTGAACAGAATATTCTCTTGCAGTACGACGCCGAGTTGCCGACGCAGCCAGGTGCTATCCACCAGGGCCAGGTCGGCCCCGTCGACGAGCACACGACCGCTTTCCGGCACATAAAGCCGTTGAACGAGCTTAGCCAATGTACTCTTTCCCGATCCGGAGGAGCCAACGATCCCAACAACCTGGCCAGCCGGAACCTTGAAACTGATGTCATGCAAGATCTCAGGGCCATCGACGCGATAACGAAAGCTGACATGCTCAAACACGACATCGCCACGGATCGCGGGTAATGCGCTACGGCCGGGACTAAAGGTCGGCTCCGCCGGCGTGTTGAGAATGTCGCCCAGCCGTGCGACCGAGAGTCGGGTCTGGTGGAAATCCTGCCACATCTGCGCCAGCCGAAGCACCGGTGCGCTGACCCGTCCAGCCAACATGTTGAAGGCAACCAATTCGCCGATAGTCAGCGTCCCGTCGATCACCATCCTGGCGCCGAAATATAATGTCGCGGCGGTGACCAACTTGCTGATCAGCTGCACGACCTGGCTGGATGTATTGCTGAGGGTGATGACGCGAAAACTCGCAGTAACATAGCCGGCGAGCTGTTCCTCCCAGCGGCGCTGCATTTGCGGTTCGACCGCCATCGACTTGAGCGTCTCGACGCCAGTAACGCTCTCAACCAGAAAAGCTTGATTCTCGGCACCGCGGGCAAACTTTTCATCCAGGCGCTGCCGGAACAGCGGCGTCGCCGCCATTGAGATGCCGATATAAAATGGGAACGCCGCAAGCACGATAGCCGAGAGCAACGGCGAATAGATAAACATCACCGCGACAAAAACCGAGGTAAAGAACAAATCGATCACCAGCGTCAACGATGAGCTGGTGAGGAAGTTTCGAATGTTTTCTAGTTCGCGCACGCGCGCCACCGAGTCACCGACCCGGCGGCTCTGGAAATATGAAATCGGCAATGCCAGAAGATGTCGAAACAGACGGGCGCCGAGTTCGACGTCGATGCGGTTGGTGGTGTGCGAAAAAAGATACGTGCGCAGGATGCCAAGCACGGTCTCGAAGGCCGAAATGATCACCAGGCCGATGACGAGCACGTCGAGGGTGCTCAAGGTGCGGCTGACCAGGACCTTGTCGATAACCACCTGAAAGAATAGCGGCGAGACCAGTGCAAACAGCTGGAGAAAAAACGAGGCGACGAGGACTTCACCAAGGAGGTAGCGGTACTTATGGATGGCGCCCAGAAACCAGCTGATGCCAAAGCGGCGCGAAAGTTCGACCAGCCCCGCCCGGGCTGCCATCAATATCAGCCGGCCGTCCCAGACGGTCTCCAACTCAGCCCGCGCCATCATGATCGGTCGCGTGGACAGTGGATTTTGTACGAGAACCTGCTCGGCCCCAGCCTTGCCGAGGAGGAGGAAGCTGCCATCGCGCAGCACCGCAATGCCAGGTAATGGGGTTTCGCGGAGCCGTTGCCAGTTCGAATGATAGCACCGCGCCTTCAACCCAAGCTCCTTGGCGCAGCGGAGAATTTCGGTCACGCCGACGGCGTCGCCCAAACGGTGGCGAATTTGTCCGGGATCAACGCCAATGCCGTGAAAGCGCAGCAGTAGCACCAACGCCGCGAGGCCAGACTCGGCTGCAGCCGGCTTGTCAGTTTCCAGATACACCGCCTCGCCCCTGTTATGCCCGCACAGCGCATCCCGATTCTTCGCGATCGGAAACCGTCAGAGCGGTGCCTGAAGTTAATGCTTAGCCGCGGTGAGTGCGCTGACAGTCGTCGTCACACTGTTCTCCGTTCGGCATCATTTGCTGTAGCCGAATGTCTGGACGAAGTTATCGCGGCTTGTTTTTAAAGCTTTGCGCGCATGTACTTTAAACTTTTCGAGAAATTTAAATTGCGACGCTCGCCTTGAAAGTCAGACGCTGCTACTCGTTGGCTACGCAAGCTTTTTTTGAGTGTAACGCACTCTTCCCTAAGAGGAGCGGGATCTCACTGCATAGCGGGCGGGCCGCGGCAACCCAGGCAGCGGCGGACATCAAATCGAAAATGCGACAGTCTACCCGCTGCGGTGATTTTAGGATGGCATCCGTCGAAGCGCCCGGATCTTGCTAAGCAGATTTCTGGTAGTGGGAGCGGCCTGTCAATCCTCGCGATGAGTGTTAGCTCTATGAGCACGCCGGATGGGCCAACTGCATCAACATTAGCTGACGCTCGCCTAGCTTAATGCTTAGCCGTGGTGAGGCGTGCTCAAAAGCGGTTGATTGGCCGCTTGCTGGGCCTCGGCGACAATGAGGGTACCGCCATGACTATCGCTCTCCAGTGCAAAGCTTGACGCCATATAGTTGCCCAGGAGCGCAATGTTGGCGTTTTGGGTACCGTTCGTTACGGTCAATGTACCGCCCGTGCCATTGCTATTCTGTGAATAGCCGAGTGTCGTTTGGGCACCAAAGGCGATGGCTGGCAGGTCGATCGCATTCTGCGCACCGAACCCCGATACCTTGCCGGTAAACGTTGACGGTTGATCGAGCCACAGCGTGCCACTGGTTCCGGCGAAGGTCACCGAACCTTTGTCGGGGGTGTCGATCTCCAACACCGTGTTGTTGCCGATTGTCGCCGGCGCATTTCCGGCCGCTTGGGTGATCACGGTTGGATCTGTGATCAGCGTGCCACCGTTGCCATCGCTTGCGACCTTAAAATTCGCCAGAGTGTAGGACCCTTCCAATGTCAGATGAACGGTAGTGCTACCTTGTTTGATGGTGAGCACACCGCTGCTGTTTTGCCGGTTATTTGACGCATAGCTGATGCTTACGCCGGCGCCGAAGTTGATGTCGGCGAGATCGATCGCCTGCGTGGTGCCAAAACCTGAAATCTGCCCGGCGTAGCTCGTCGGTTGATCAAGCACAAGCTCGGCCGTTGACTTTCCCGCAAAAGCAATGTTTTCGCTGCTGGCGTCCTCGATCGTTGCGATCCCGGCGCCACTAAGCTCGGTACTACCGCCACTGAGCGTGCCGTCAACATTAAGGGTGCCGCCATTGACTAAAATGGTGCCGGAGTTCGCGTCAGTGCCGGTTAGTGTCAGCGTGGTGTTGGCATTTACTTCCACAGTCGAGCCCGACTTAATGGTCACGGCGTTGAGCGAATTGACACTGGAAGCGACCGTCTCGATGACCGCGTTGGCGCCAGATGTTTGCAACGTGCCGCCGGATATCGTTGCACCGTCGAGATCGACATTCGCACCCGAGCCTGACGCCAGGATCAACCCTGAGGTCGTATCGGCCACCTGCCCGGCAATGACCACCTTGGCATCGGTGCCAAGCGCCTCGATCGTCTTGGAATTGCTGACCTTCCCATCGATATTGACGCCGCCGGTCGAGGTCCCCTCAAGCGTTCCGGAGTTGATGATGGTGTTGCCACCGGTGTTGATAACAAGCGGCACACTGCCGTTGGCGTCGATAGTGCCCTGATTGATCAGCGTCAGATAGCTGTCACCGATGGTGCCGGCACCGGCAATGATATTGTTGATATTGGTCAGTGTGGCTACCGCGCCGTTGCTGGTGATCGCGTTGCCGGCATTGTTCGAAAGATTGACGTGTCCGTTGCCGGTCAGCGACGCATTGCCAATTACGGCCAGATCTGCACCATTGCTGGTCGCATCGAGTGAAATCGTTCCGGTGTTGTCGACCGCGCCAGTAATGTCGAGGACGCTATTGCTGGCAACCGCAAGACTTGCGGCCTGAAGCCCGGTCAGCGCCCCGATGATCGGATCGACGGCATTCGACAGCGCGCTCACATTGCCCGCCGCGTCCGTCGCGCTTGCGGTGAGGGTTTGCGATCCATTGGCCAGCGTGCCCGAGGTATAAGTCCAGGTGCCGCTCGCGGTCGCGGTCGTTGATCCGAGCGCGGTTTGTCCGTCATACAATGTTATGGTGGTGCCGGCAGTCGCCGTGCCGCTCAGGGTGACGGTATTGTTCGTGTTGACGGTTTCGCCGGCGATCACCGGCGCTGCCGGCGGCGTGGTGTCAATCTGCAGTGTGCCGGAAAGTGAAGAAATACCGGACAGCGTGGCGCTGTTGCCCAATTGGTCGGTGATGGTCGCGCCATTGAGGTTGATCGAGTTCACTGCGAGGTCTGGGGTATTTTGACCGGCGACGACGGTGTAGCTGAAGGTCAATGCGTTGCTGCCGGAACCACCGGTGTAAGTGGCCGTGCCGCCGTCATTGAGCGTGAGCGTCGGTGTGCCATTGGCGACAATCACGGTCTCACTCATGGTCAAGGTCAAGGTCACGACGTGGCCGGCGTCAAGGTCACCGTTGCCGTTGCTGATCCCTGTGCCTGACGCGACAATGGACGATATCACCGGTGTATCAACGCCGACCGTCAACGGCGATGAGGCGCTACTGTTGTCGCCGAACTCACTATCGACCGCGGTAAAGCTGTAAGTGCCGGTGGCCAGTGGTGCAGTGGCGAAGCTCCAGCTGCCATTGGCATTGGCGGTCGCTGTGCCAAGCTGGCCACTGCCGTCGGATACGATGACCGCACTGCCGGCAGTCGCGGTGCCGGTGAGCGTGACTTGGCCGGCCGTCGAACCAGGTGAGGCTGCGGTGATGGTCGGCGCGACCACGTCTGGTGTTTCGAGCAGGATTGGAACGGCGCCGATTGTCACCGTGCCGCCGGCGATCGACTCGACCTGACCCTCGGCGTTGACGTACTGAGTAAACGGTCCGGCAGAGAAGGTTGATTGGCCCGCAGAGTTCCAAACGATCAGATCGCTTTGGCCATTCTTGAGCAATTGGACGGTATAAACCGTGCCGTTGAGTTGATAGCCGGACGGTTCGGTGGCTCCGGTCAGCCATTGCTCGGTCTCCTGATAGGCCACGCCAGCAGGAGTGAGTTGACCGGTCGCCGTATCGTAGAGGGCAGAGTTGGCGTTGTCATAAGCGTAGAACAGCTCGGTCTGCACGCCCAATGCCGCTTGTAAGATCAAGCCGGTGGAAACGAAGGCTTGCTGGTTAGTGGTGCCAGTAAGAACATACGGGGCTTCCATGCCCCATTCGGTATCCCAGATCGGTTTGTTGGATAGTCCGTACTGCGCAAGTGTATTCTGAAAGTCCTGGACAGTGGTGATCAGCCCCTCACCGGTATCGTTGTTGTAGCCGTGAAAGGCGGCGATATCGAAATATTGGCCGCCACCATCAGCCAGAAATTGCGCAAAGGTCCCATCTGAGCCAGCGGCACTGACGGTGGGCGACAGCACCACCCCTCCTGGATCAAGCGAGTGCACGGTATTGTAGATGATCTCCTGCAATTGCACCATGACGGCCGGCGAAATACCAGAGACATCGAATTCGTTGAAACCTTCCCAATATTTGATGGCGCCATTTGCTTGCGTAACAATCGCGGTCACGAACGCCTGGAAGTCAGCGAGATTAGGCGTGGTTGAACCACCGGCCCACGACGGCACGTTGCCGAAGGTGTAGACCATCTGTGCGTTATTCGCCTCGTTCCCGGCGATCCAGGCATCGAGGGGCGCCCAGTTGTAAGTACCCGCCGAAGGGTTGAGATCGGCCCAATCCAGGTATTGAATCTGGCCGTTGCCCGGCGACCATACGTCCCAACTTCGCACCACCGCGGTTGAGAAAGTCGGCCATTCTTCCGTCGGACCCCAATCGTAATTATACGCCTCAATCGTCATGCCAAAAAAATTAGAGGTAATCGACGCGCTATTTACAGTCGCCGTCAAGACTGACGATGGTGCGCTGATATCGCCGGCCGTATCGATCTCCGTTGCAGTGAAGCTGTAGCTTCCGCCTGACAGGGGCGACGTGGTGAAGCTCCAAGCGCCATTACCGCTCGCGACTGTAGTCCCAAGTTCCGTCGTACCCTCGTAGACGACTACCGTGGCATTCGCCTCGGCCGTTCCCGTGATATTTTCCTGATACGCCCCGTTCAAAAGCGCGCCGGTGATGACAGGTGGTGGCGGCGAATCGACAACGATACTCAACGTTGGCGACGGCGCGCTGCTGATACCGGCCACCGCGTCAGTAGCCGAAATCGAATAAGTGCCATTAGCAAGCACCGCGGAATTGAATTCCCATGTACCGCTGGCATTTGCTGACGCGGTGCCGATGGCCGTTGTTCCTGAATAGATTGTGACGATGCTGTTGGCGACGGCAGCACCGTCCAAAGTCAGAATATCATCATCAACTAAATACGAGGAGATCGACGGCGCAGTAACACCACTAGACACTTGCAATCCTCCGCTCGGAGTACGCTTCGAGCGAATTTGCCGCGCCTCGTTCTAAAACTTTGTCCGCTTGAACTTTATATTTTTATGAAAACTAATACATGGTGGCGAAAAGATTTATGGACCGCAGGGCCAGCGTCATTTAACGATGGATGGCACTTAAGCGCGCTGACGCAATTGTTCCTTCCGCTGGTCTCGCGCGAGATCTCACTTCTCAGAAACATACCGGACCTGTGGCGAAGATAGGGGAGTAGCCACTTAAATCAAAAAGGATTACCCACTACGTAGGCAATAAAACAAACACAATAAATAAGTAAAATGCTACGGATGGCCACGGTCAAACGCATGCTATAAAATGTTAGGCAGCACACTAGCACTACTTTGGCAGAATCTTAGCGGCACGGGATTCCCAAATCAGTTTTTCAATGATTCATGGGTGGTCGGTTTTTGGAGGGCCGACTATGGTGGGCACAACGTCGAATTGGGAAGACGAGCTTCGAGGATGGCTCAAGCCGTTCTTGGATCGCCTGGGGCATAAATCGCGGCGGCGTATGTGTCCGCTTTATGTGGCTGGGCTGATCGGACCCGGTGATCGCAAGAGCGTTCAGCCGATGGCGGAGCGGCTTGCGCCTGGCGATTATGACCAGCTGCATCATTTTGTTGCGGCTGGCGTCTGGGACGCGGCGCCATTGGAGACGGAGCTGCTCATTCAAGCGGATCGGCTCGTTGGTGGCAGCGATGCGGTGTTGGTCATCGACGATACGGCGGTGCCGAAGAAGGGCACGCACTCGGTCGGCGTCGCTGCGCAATACGCTTCAGCGCTAGGCAAGACCGCCAACTGCCAAACTCTGGTGTCACTGACGCTCGCCCGCGGCGAAGTTCCGGTGATGGTGGCCTTGCGGCTTTTTCTTCCAGACAGTTGGGTCAACGATCGGCGGCGGCTGATGCGAGCTGGTGTTCCGGCCGAATATCGAACTGCACGGACAAAGCCCGAGATCGCACTGGCGGAGATTGATCGCCTGATATCGATCGGCGTGCGCTTCCGCTGTGTGCTGGCGGATGCCGGTTACGGGCTCAGTGCGCCTTTCCGTCACGGGCTGACGGCCCGCAAGCTTTCCTGGGCGGTTGGCATCCCTCGTCACCTCAAGGTGTACCCCGTTGGGGTGCAGCTCATTTGGCCAGTTACCAAAGTTCGAGGTCGGCCACGTAAACGGCACGTGCCAGATAGTCTATCGACAGCAGCTGAAGACATGTTGGCCAGTGCGCAGTGGAGAACTGTGAGTTGGCGCAGCGGTACGAAGGGGCGGCTCAAAGCCCGGTTTGCTGCCGTCCGTGTGCGTACTTGGGCTCCTCCCTGGAAGTTAGACCGTTCTGACTGAGAGAATCCGGCTAGGCTTGAACCCTGGAGGGAGGCTTGGCCGATGAAGAAGTCGAAGTTCACTGAACAACAGATTGCCTTTGCGCTTCAGCAAGCGGAGGGCGGGACGAATGTTGCGGAGGTATGCCGCAAGATGGGCATTTCGGAAGCAACGTTCTATCGCTGGAAACAACTCTATGGCGGCCTGATGCCGTCCGAGGTGAAGAGGCTGCGTCAGCTTGAGGAAGAGAACAGTAGGCTGCGTAAAGTGGTTGCCGATCTGACGCTCGGCAAGGAGATGCTGCAGGAGGTGGTCCGCCGCAAACTATGACGCCTGCTCGGGGACGCGAGATGTGTGCGTGGTGCGTTTGGTGCTTCGATCCGCAAGGCCTGTCGAGCCATTCCGGCATGTCGTGCGACGTATCATTACCGTTCCCGTCGACCCGAGCAGGCACCCCTTAGGAAGCACATTCGCGAGATCGCCGAAACGCACGTGCGCTACGG
>JASHSY010000022.1 GCA_030040825.1 Xanthobacteraceae bacterium | reverse complement strand
TAGGTATCGCGGATGAAACCTCGTTCGCGGGCGATGACGTCTTCCGGGAGTCCGGTGATCTGCGCGACGCGCGCGTAGAAGGCACGCGCGGCGTCGCCGGTGAGCGGCGGCCCGGCGAGCGCGGAGAGGTAATCGGTCAGCGCAAATTGCTCGGCCTGAGCCAGTGCCGCGGTACTGAAAGTACCCTTGCGCTCGAGTTCAGCCGCCGCTAGCGAGGGCAATTTGAGCGCGGCGCCGAGCGCGAACCGGTCGCCGCCGAACTGGAGCGCGCCTTCGAGCAACGGCGAGACCATGATGATGCCGCTCGCGACGATGCCCTGATTGTTTTGCAGCGTCCGCGCCACCTTGGCGGCGCGGAAGCCGCCGTAGCTCTCGCCCAGGATAAATTTTGGCGAACTGACACGCCCGTTCTTGGCAACATAGAGCGCGATGACCTTTGCCAGCGACTCGGCGTCGCGATGCACGCTCCAGAACGCGCTGCCGCCGTCGGGCTTGGCCGGCCGGCTCCAGCCGGTGCCGACCGGATCGATCAACACCAGATCGGTGAAGGCAAGCCAGGTATCCGGATTGTCGATCAGCCTGACATTGGCGCCGTCGTAACCGTTACCGAAGGCGGCCAGCCGTGGGCCGACCAGACCGAGGCCGAGAAAGGCCGATGCGGCGCCGGGTCCGCCATTGAAAACGAAAGTCACCGGCCGCTTCGGATCGTTCGGCTTGGTGACGAAGGCGGTATAGAACACCGCCGCCACGCGCTCGCCGGATTGATCGAACAACGACAAGGTGCCGGCGGTTGCGGCGTAAGTGAGCTTGCCGGACGGCGTTTCGACGCTGTGCTCGGTTACCGAATCTGCGGGCAGCAGAGCCAGAACACCAGGGCCGCCTTGTTCTTGTTTACCTTGCTCCGCATGGGCGGGGTGATCGCCGGCCGGCCGGCCGTGCTCCTGCGCGCCGGCCGCGCTGGCAGCAAGCACGATCACTATCGCGATGACGAGGCGGCGAATATCGATCATCTGCTGCCCTTTAAGAAACTGCATGACACTCATACCAGCCGCGCCGATAATCGTGTGGCGAAAACGCCCGAAAGATGGCTGTCGACGCCGAAGTCTAGCGGATCGCCGCCTCGTGAACGACTAGGGGGTCGCGCCGTGTTCCGGTGGACAAGCCTAGTTGGATCGGGGAAGTTCTGGCCGCTTGCGATCCGACCAAGCCTGAACATTCAAGAGGTCCCGGCTGTGCCGTTTCCCCGTGCCTCAAAGGCGCTGATGCGTTTCACGGTGCTCGACCTGACGCGGGTGCGGGCAGGTCCGACCTCGGTGCGTCAGCTCGCCGATTGGGGTGCGCGGGTCGTCAAGATCGAAGCGCCGCCGAGCATGGACGAGCCGATGGGTGGGCCGCGCGAAGCCGGCGACTTCCAGAATTTGCATCGCAACAAGCGAAGTATGACGCTCGATCTAAAAACGCAGGCCGGGCTCGCCGCCTTCAAGCGGATGGTGAAGAAAGCTGACGTGGTGGTGGAGAATTTCCGCCCCAGCGTAAAGAAACGGCTCGGTATCGACTACGCGGCTTTGCGCAAAATCAATCCGCGTCTGGTTTATGCCAGCATTTCCGGTTTCGGCCAGGATGGCCCCTATGCCGACCGGCCGGGCTTCGATCAGATCGCCCAAGGCATGGGCGGCCTGATGTCGATCACCGGCCCGCCCGGACACGGACCATTCCGGGTCGGCATTCCGGTTGCCGATCTCAGCGCCGGCTTGTTCGCCGCCATCGGCATCCTGATCGCTTTGCTGGAGCGGGAAAAATCCGGCAAGGGACAGGCGATCGAAACTTCGCTGCTGCAGGCGCAAATCTTCATGCTCGACTTCCAGGCCGCCCGCTATCTGGTCGATGGCGAGGTGGCGCGCCAGGCCGGCAACAACCACCCGACGACGATTCCGACCGGCGCCTTCAAGACCCGCGACGGCTACATCAACATCGCTACCACGGGCGGGAAAATGTGGGACCGTTTTTGCCGCGCACTTGGCGACCCGGTGCTGGCGCGCAACCCCGACTATCGCACCGCCGAGGCTCGCTCGAACAACCGCGATGCGCTCAATGCAACGATTGACCGGCTGTTGCAGACCGGCACCAGCGCGGAATGGATCGAGCGCCTCAACAAGGCCGGCGTGCCGTGCGGGCCGATCAATTCGATCGATCAGGTGTTCGCGGATCCGCAAGTCAAGCACCTCGGCATGGCGCAGAAAGTCGCCGGCAGCGCGCTGCGTCTCGTCGGCCAGCCGGTAAAGCTGTCGCGCACGCCTTCCCGGCTTGTCGCCCGGCCGCCGAAACTTGGCGAACACACCGACGCCGTGCTGAGAGAGTTCGGCTTTTCTGCGCGCGAGATCGCCGCGTTGCGCAAGGCCAAAGCGGTCTGATGGCGGAATTGAAAAGGATCGAATGATGACCCAAACCGACAAGCTGCTTGTGCGCAAGGAAGCGGGCGTCGGCATCGTCACTTTCAACAATCCGGAACGGCTCAATGCGGTGTCGCTGGAGATGTGGGAGGCGGCCAAGCGGGCGCTTGATGCCTTTGCCGCCGATAACGACGTGCGCGTCGTGGTGTTGACAGGCGCCGGCGACAAGGCATTCGTGTCCGGCGCCGACATTTCCAAGTTCGGCAGCGAACGTTCGACGCTTGAGGGCGTGCGCGCCTACGATGCGACGACGGCGGCGACCTTCGCCAGCATCGATGGTTTTCCCAAGCCGACCATCGCAATGATCCGCGGCTATTGCGTCGGCGGTGGGCTCGGGCTCGCTTCGTGCTGCGACTTGCGGATTTGCGCGGACAATGCGCGTTTTGCGATACCGGCGGCCAAGCTCGGTCTCGGCTACGGCTATGCCGGATTAAAGCGGCTCGTCGACACCGTCGGGCCGGCTTTCGCCAAGGAGATATTTTACACCGCGCGTCAGTTCGACGCGCAGGAAGCCTGCGCGATGGGCCTGGTCAATCGCGTCGTGCCGGTTGCCGAGCTCGAAGGCGCAGTGAAAACCGTGACCGACATGATCTGCGCCAACGCTCCGCTCACCATCAAGGCGGTGAAATTCACCGTCGGCGAAATCCTCAAGGATGAGAGCAAGCGTGACGTCGCCCGCGTCAACGAGATGGTGGAAGCCTGCTTCAAAAGCCGCGACTACACCGAAGGCCGCACCGCTTTCATGGAGAAACGCAAGCCGTTGTTTACCGGGAACTGACGGCGGCAATGGTTGCCGCCGACCGGCGCTCAACCACGACGGCGCAGCAGCTTGCCGCCAATCCCATTATGTCGCCGCGCGCGCGATTAGCGCTTGGTGCTAGGCTTTCGGCCTCGGCGGCATTTGTGCAGGACGGGCCCATCTTGCGCTCCGAGCGCTGCGCGAAATTCCTGACGACTTTCCTTGATTGTTGCGTTCCCGCACCTGCACGTAGATGCGGCCGCCGGCAAAGGTTCCGCAAGTTTTGGGAACTTTTGCCGCCCTGAGCGATCTAAGATTAGCGCCGTAAATCCGATTACCGGCGTGTCACAGCGGCGGAGATGCGCGATGGCGGAAGAAGAGGCCAATCCGACCGGCCCCGATCTGTCGCAGGGTATTTCTCTCGACCGGCTTGCCGACGGCGAAAAGCTTGTCGGTCATGTCGGCGAAGAAGCCATCCTGCTGGTGCGGCGCGGCCTCGACATTTTCGCCATCGGGGCACATTGCACCCACTATCATGGTCCGCTTGCCGAAGGTCTTGTGGTCGGCGACACGGTACGTTGCCCTTGGCATCATGCGTGTTTCGATCTGCGCACCGGAGAGGCGCTTGCGGCGCCGGCGCTCGGCCCGGTCGCGTGCTGGGCGGTCGAGCAGCGCGATGGAAAAATTCGGGTGACCGGTAAGTGTGAGCCGCAGCCAAAACCGCGCGGCAAAACTGCGGCGGGCGCGCCGAACAGGATCGTCATTGTCGGCGGCGGAGCGGCCGGCTTCGCCGCGGCCGAAATGCTACGGCGCCAAAACTACCAGGGCAGCATCGTCATGCTGAGCAGCGACGCTGCATTGCCTTACGACCGGCCGAACCTTTCCAAAGACTACCTCGCCGGCAGCGCGCCATTCGACTACGTCCCGCTGCGCCAGGACGAGTTTTATCGCAACAACGCTATCGAGACGCGGTTGCGGCAGACCGTCTCCGCCATCGACATTCGTCGCCAGGAAGTTGCTCTGGCTGACGGCGGCACCGTTGCCTATGACCGGCTGCTACTGGCGACCGGCGCCGAACCGGTTCGCCTTGCCGTTCCCGGCGCCGACCAGCCGCACGTGCTGACGCTTCGCGCGCTGGCGGATTGCGAGGCCATCGTCGAACGCGCCAAGTCGGCGCGCCGCGCCGTTGTCATCGGGGCGAGCTTCATCGGCCTCGAAGTTGCCGC
>JASHSY010000021.1 GCA_030040825.1 Xanthobacteraceae bacterium | reverse complement strand
TTTAACTTGCCCAACAGTTTTACGCTCTTGCTGGTACCCGAGATCGATGTCCTCAAAAACACTCTCAATAACGACTATCACGGCAACTACGTCTTTGACGTGAATCTCAGCCGCGAGGTGATCAAGAACGTGACCGCCTACGTCGAACTTTGGTCGGACTACAATGCCGATCCTGCCACAAGAGCCACGCTGATGAGCTTCGATACTGCGGTTGCGTGGGTTTTCCTCCCGAACATTCAAGCCGACATGGGCGCAAATTTCGGGCTCACCAGTGCAACGCCGGTGGTCCAGGTTTATGCGGGGCTGTCTCAACGATTCTGATAGCAACGACTGATCGTCTGGTTTGCCGGGCGAACCGCCTACACAAAAAAGTGGTTTTAAGACTGGATTCACAGCCTGGAACACCGCCAGCGGCAATGCCGTCGCTTCTTTCACCGTCTAGGTGGCGCGGCGGGGGTTCGACTGCGCTCTCCCGACTGCATTGCCCGCCGAGACCTTTATAGAATTCCTATAGTTTTTGGCTTGGCGCTCTCTCGAATTCCTATGGACAACTTGCCACCTAGGTGACCGCAACCGCCGCGCTTTGACCCATGTCAACGCCGTGTTGTGCCCGGAAGGCATCTTGGCGAGTAGCGACTCGGAGCATTCCCATGATGGACGCTGCCATGCTGGCGATCGGCTTCGTCTTTTTCGCTTTGTCGATTGCCTACGTCTACGCCTGCGATTTGCTTTAGCGGAGACCAGGGCCATGATTTTCGATTATTCGCTCGCCGGTGTCGTGACTCTGGCGCTGCTTACTTACCTGACCTACGCGCTGCTCAAGCCTGAGCGGTTCTGAGGGATAAACGGTTATGACTATTATCGGCTGGGTCCAGATTCTGCTTTTTTGCGTAATCATCATCGCGATTACGCCGATCCTCGGCGCCTACATGACGCGCGTCTTCAGCGGCGAGCGCACGCTTCTGTCGCCGATCCTGCGGCCAATCGAGGTCGCAATTTACAAGGTCGCCGGCGTCAACGAGCAGAGCGAGCAACATGCGGTGACCTACACCGTCGGCATGCTGCTGTTTCACGTCGGCGGCTTTCTGATTCTTTATGCGCTGATGCGATGGCAGCAGTGGTTGCCGTTCAATCCAACCGAACAGAGCGCAGTTGCGCCGGATTTATCGTTTAATACGTCGGTGAGCTTCATCACCAATACCAACTGGCAGAACTACGGCGGCGAAAGCACGATGTCTTATCTCGTGCAAATGCTCGGCCTCACGCATCAGAACTATTTGTCGGCAGCGACCGGCATCGCATTGGCGATGGCGCTGATCCGCGGCTTCGCGCGTCATTCGGTGCGCACCGTCGGTAATTTCTGGGTCGATATGACCCGCTGCACGCTCTACATCCTCATTCCGATCTGCATGCCGTACGCGCTATTCCTAGTCTGGCAAGGCATCCCGCAGACGCTCGGTCCTTATGTGGATGCGACGACGCTCGAAGGCGCGAAGCAGACCATCGCGATCGGCCCGGTCGCCTCTCAGATCGCGATCAAGATGCTCGGCACCAATGGCGGCGGCTTTTTCAACGCTAACGCCGCGCATCCATTTGAGAACCCGACCGCGCTGTCAAACTATGTGCAGATGATTTCCATCTTCGCTCTCGGCGCGGCGCTGACAAATGTGTTCGGTCGCATGGTCGGCAATCAGCGACAGGGCTGGGCGATCCTCTCGGTAATGGGTGTGCTGTTCATCACCGGCGTCTCTTTCTGCTACTGGGCGGAAGCGCACGGCAATGACGCGCTCAACGCGCTCGGTCTCACCGGCGGCAACATGGAAGGAAAAGAAGTCCGCTTCGGCATTATCGGCTCGGCGCTGTTCGCCGTCATCACCACTGCTGCTTCTTGCGGCGCCGTCAATGCAATGCACGATTCCTTCACCGCGCTTGGCGGCATGATTCCGCTCATCAACATCCAGCTCGGTGAGGTCATCGTCGGCGGCGTCGGCGCCGGCATGTACGGCATGCTGCTGTTCGTCATCATATCGATCTTCGTCGCCGGCCTGATGGTCGGCCGTACGCCCGAATACGTCG
Source organism: Xanthobacteraceae bacterium (assembly GCA_030040825.1). Lineage (GTDB taxonomy): Bacteria > Pseudomonadota > Alphaproteobacteria > Rhizobiales > Xanthobacteraceae > BOG-931. Next base: position 3,722 of record JASHSY010000021.1, on the reverse strand, counting down.
GCAAGAAGATCGAGGCAAAGGAAGTCAAAATGGCAATGCTCGCTATTCTGATTCTGCCGCTGATGTATCTCGGCTGGACCGCAATAGCGATGCTCGTTCCATCGGCCGTTTCCGCCATGGGCAACCCTGGCCCGCACGGATTCACTGAAGTGCTCTACGCCTATGTATCCCAGGACGGCAATAACGGTTCGGCGTTCGCCGGCCTCTCGGCCAATACCTTATTCTACAACGTTAGTGGTGCGGTCGCGATGTTTGTCGGCCGTTTCTGGATGATCATCCCCACCATGGCGATTGCCGGTTCGCTTGCCGCCAAGAAGACCGTGCCGGCCTCGGCGGGCACGTTCCCGACGACTGGCGGTCTGTTCGTCGGCTTGGTCGTCGGCGTCATCGTCATCGTCGGTGGGCTGACATTCTTCCCGGCGCTGGCGCTTGGCCCGATCGTCGAGCAGCTGTCGATCAACGCCGGAACCTTGTTCTCGGCTAATTAGGTTGCGGAGCTGACTGCGATGGAAACTTCCACGTTGCGCAAGAGCATGCCGGTGTCGGCCCTGTTCGACCCGAAGATCGTCGTGCCCGCTATCGGCTCGGCGTTTGTCAAGCTTAATCCACGAACGCTGATGAAGAATCCGGTGATGTTCGTGCTTGAAATCGTCTCCGCGCTGACAACCGTCATTCTGATTCGCGATCTCATCACGGGTGGCCAGCACGTCGGCTTTGAATTCCAGATCATCCTGTGGCTGTGGTTCACGGTGTTGTTCGCCAACTTTGCCGAGGCTGTCGCCGAAGGCCGCGGCAAAGCGCAAGCTGATACCCTGCGGCGCCAACGTACTGAAACGCAAGCGAAGCTCGTTACCGAGGCGGGCGACTCGCAAAGCTATCGACTGGTGCCCAGCACAAAACTCAGGGTCGACGATGTCGTCCTGGTGGAAGCAGGAGATTTGATCCCGTCGGACGGCGAGGTGATCGAAGGCATGGCTTCGGTCAACGAAGCAGCCATTACCGGGGAGTCGGCACCCGTCATCCGCGAATCCGGAGGTGACCGGTCCGCGGTCACTGGCGGGACGCAAGTGCTATCCGACTGGATCCGCGTACGCATCACGGCAGCACCGGGCTCAACTTTCCTCGATCGCATGATCCGCCTGGTCGAGGGCGCCGAGCGACAGAAGACGCCAAACGAGATCGCGCTGAACATCCTGCTGATCGGATTGACCATCATTTTCGTGTTCGCCACTGCGACCATCCCGAGTTACGTCGCCTATGCGGGCAGCACGATATCGGTTGTGATTTTGGTGGCATTGTTCGTGACGCTGATTCCGACCACGATCGGCGCGCTTCTTTCGGCCATCGGCATTGCCGGCATGGATCGGCTGGTGCGTTTCAACGTGCTCGCCATGTCTGGACGCGCCGTCGAGGCTGCCGGAGACGTGGACACACTCCTCCTCGACAAAACCGGCACAATCACGCTCGGCAACCGGCAAGCGACCGAATTCAAACCGGTGCGCGGCGTTAGCGAACAGGAACTGGCTGACGCAGCGCAACTTGCATCTCTCGCCGACGAAACTCCCGAAGGCCGTTCGATCGTGATTCTGGCGAAGGAGAGGTATGGCATCCGCGGCCGCGAGCTCGGCGAGTTGCAGGCCAACTTCATTCCCTTCAGCGCTCAGACGCGGATGAGTGGGGTCGAGGTGAGTTCGTCGTGGGTGCGTAAGGGAGCGGTCGACGCAATCTTGAACTTCCTTACCTCTTCACCGGCCACCGTGGGCGCCGGCGGCGCAGTCCAGATGCTCCGCCCCATTGTCAGCGTCGAGGCCGAACGCGAAATCCATGCCATTGCCGACGCCATTGCAAAATCCGGCGGGACACCGCTCGCCGTCGCCAAGGACAACCGGTTGCTCGGCGTCATTCATTTGAAGGATATCGTCAAGGGCGGCATCCGCGAACGCTTTGCCGAATTGCGCCGCATGGGTATCCGAACCGTCATGATCACCGGCGATAATCCGATGACCGCAGCGGCGATCGCGGCAGAAGCGGGGGTCGACGACTTCCTTGCCCAAGCCACACCTGAAGACAAGCTCAAACTCATTCGCGACGAGCAGGCCAAGGGCAAGCTCGTTGCCATGTGTGGCGACGGCACCAACGACGCTCCGGCGCTCGCCCAAGCCGACGTCGGCGTTGCCATGAACACGGGCACGCAGGCGGCGCGCGAGGCTGGCAATATGGTCGACCTTGACTCCAATCCGACCAAGTTGATCGAGATCGTCGAAATCGGCAAACAGCTGCTGATGACCCGTGGCGCGCTGACGACATTCTCGATCGCCAACGACGTCGCCAAATATTTTGCCATTATTCCCGCGATGTTCGTTGCGTTCTACCCGCAGCTCCAGACATTGAATATCATGCGGCTCACCACACCTGAGAGCGCCATTTTATCGGCGATCATTTTCAATGCGTTAATCATCATCGCGCTTATCCCGCTCTCGCTCAAAGGCGTGCGTTACCGCCCGATCGGCGCTGCCGCCCTGCTCCGTCGCAATTTGTGGATCTACGGCGTCGGCGGGGTGTTGATCCCGTTTGTCGGCATCAAAGCCATCGACCTTGCAGTCGTGGCTTTGCATCTGGCCTGAGGAGAAGCTGCTATGTTGCGCGAAATTCGCCCGGCAATCGTCGTTCTCGTGATGCTGACCGTTATCACTGGTTTGGTCTATCCATTGGCGATGACCGGCATTGCGCAAGTCATTTTTCCCTACCAGGCAAAAGGCAGCCTGATCGAGCGCGACGGTAAGGTGGTTGGCTCCGCTCTGATCGGCCAAGAGTTCGATAGCGATAAATATTTCCACGGCCGTCCGTCGGCGACGACCGCGCCTGATCCGAAGGACCCCAACAAGACGGTAGCGGCTCCGTATAATGCCGCCAATTCCGGCGGATCGAACCTGGGGCCTTCCAACAAGGCACTGATCGATCGGGTGCAAGGCGACGTCGACAGGCTCAAAAAGGAGAATCCATCGGCCAACGTGCCGACCGATCTGGTAACGACCTCGGCCAGCGGTCTCGACCCTGACATCTCGCCGGAAGCCGCCTACTTTCAAGTTCCGCGTGTTGCCAAGGCGCGCAACTTAGCGGAAAATCAGTTGCGTCAGCTTGTCAGCGACCACATTGGGGCTCGTTTCCTTGGTTTGTTGGGTGAGCCCCGCGTCAATGTTTTGCTGCTCAATCTCGCCCTCGACCGGTTGTCTGCCGGATAGGCGGCAGACGCGGCGGCCCGAGAGATCTGATCGGTGATGATCGGTGATGACAGATCAGCGCCGCGATTCCAACCATCGGCCCTCGCCGGAAGCCCTGCTTGAAACGGCGCGCCGCCAAGAGCGCGTCGGCAAGCTTCGCATCTTCGTAGGCGCGGCGCCTGGCGTCGGCAAGACTTATGAAATGCTCCAACAAGCCCGTGCCCGGCGCAAGGACGGCTATGACGTCGTCGTCGGCATCGTCGAGACTCACGGCCGCCGCGATACTGAAGCGCTGCTCGATGGGCTGGAAATCGTTCCGCGCAAGCGCATCGACTATAGAGGCCAACTACTGGAGGAGATGAACCTCGACGCGATCATCGCCCGCCGTCCGCAAATAGTATTGGTGGACGAACTTGCGCACACCAATGCCGAGGGTAGCCGCCACCCCAAGCGCTACCTCGACGTCGAAGAGCTCTTGAGTCACGGCATTGACGTTTACAC
>JASHSY010000020.1 GCA_030040825.1 Xanthobacteraceae bacterium | reverse complement strand
ATGTCTCCTGCAACAACATTTCAGCAAACTGCCGTATTGACTACTATTGACGAGCTTCTTTATCCTGACCGCTGAGCCTCTCCGCCAACCGCGAAATTCCGAACCGAGTAAAAAGAGATCGACGCCGCCGGCGACCACGCACAGATTGGCGTAATGCAGGATCATGCGCCGGTAGGTGTAATCGGTGACTGAGCCCGAATACGCGACAGTCAGGTTGACGGTGTCGGGGCTGAAATCGGACGCTGCAGCACTGCCCAGGAAGTTCGTGACGGCCGTGGTCGCTGCGCTCGAAATATCGCTGCCGTTGTAGGTGATCGTTCCACGCCACGGCTCGCCCGCTGCCGTCATCAGGACGAACGGATAAAACACGACCCGCAGTCCGCGCGCTTTCAGATCGCGAATGCAGCGCACGACCGATTGATCGGACGGCGTGCCGCCGTAAATGGACGCGCCGCCGATTTGCGGGATGGCGATGATGCCGGCGGACGATTGTGTTAATCCCGAGCAACGCCAAACATCTGGCGCGCCGGAGGCTTGTTGAAACGTGCCGCCAACATAAGTCGTCGACGGATAAACTTGGCAGGCGGTGATGTCGGTCGAGCTGCCGAACCAGGACACAACCACGGCGACGGTGGTGCAGCCGGGGATTTCCGCTTGAAGATTGTTTAGCGCGATGGTGTAGTCGGTAGTCGATCCGGTTCCTGCCAGCGGCCCGCCATTGGCGTAACGGTTGATCGAGGTGAGTGCTGTTTCTGTGGCGCGCTGCCCGAGATAGGCAATTGTGTCATAGGTAAACTCGCCGGTAGACGGCAGCAGATTGACGCCGTTGATGTAACCCATGGCCGGTCACCGATTGATCGACCGCAAGCCAAGATGCGCGCCACGCTTCACCGCATCGTTGATGGCGCGCAGCATGTGTCGTGAATTGTCGTTGAAAAACCGCGACACGCTTTGCGAATCGAGCGCCGAGACGCTGATGCTCACCGGCGCATGGATCTGCGGCCCCTGCCCGCCCCCGGTATAAGGACCCGAACCCCGCGCCGGCACGATGGTTTCGCCCTGGTGGATGAGCGCAAGACCGCCGCGCACGACATAGTCCGTGCCGACGTCGAAGATCGCCGCTGACGCTACCGTCGCTTGCGCCGCGGCGGCGGGACCGGCAGCAGCCGGACCCATGACCGGCGCGAGGAAAGCGAAAACGCCGGCGAAAGCCTGCGCCGCGTCGGTCATGATCGCCTGCATGGCGCTCGCCGCATTGGCGAGAATGCCGGAGCCGGCAGCAGTCTGTTCGGCGGCCGCGCGCGCAGCGGCGCCGCTCGTCGTCGCCGTCGTCTGTGCGAGCTCGGCGGCGATCCATTTCACCACCATGGTTTCGCAGGTCTCGATGAACTTGATGACAAGGTCGCCAAGAATGTGCTTGAACGCCGTCGACCAGCTGGTGGTTCCAGCCAATAGCCCGCGCAGTTGCGAATTGAACGCGGTCTCGATCGTGGATAGCGAAGCCGTCCACATTTGTTGCTGCTGGGCAATCGCCTGTTCGTCAAGGCGGATCATGTCGGTGTTGTACTTGATCTCGAGCGCCGCTTTCTTATCCAGCACCTTTTGCCGCTGATCCACATCGAGGTCGCCGAGCGCAAGCTTCTGGTTGAGCAGAGCCAATTCGGCCTCGTATTCTTTTCTGGTCTCAGCCTCCAGCATGGAGAATTTCTGATCTTGCGTGATCTGATATTGGCTTGCTTCCGCGTTCAGGACCATGCGCTGTTGGGCCAGCTGCAGGCGGAATATCGTCATTTGGCCGTTGATGTTCTTGACCGGATCGGTCAAGCCCTGCAGCGCCTCGCGGATTTGTTCTATGCCCGCGAGCGCCTCGTCGGCCGAAGCGGCAAAGCGAATCTCGACAGAATTGTCGTCGGCCATGCGCGAACCTTTCACTCACCTGATGGTGCCGCCGGGAAACATGGCGATAAGGGCGTGATAATTCTTCGACGCGCGCGAGCGCGGCTTATGTCCCAACGCGGCGGCGGCCAGACGGCGCAGCGGCGGGTAGTCTGCCCAGACGCGATGGAGGTCTTCGAGAAAACGAGTGTCGATCTGGTCGAGCACCTGATCGCGCGTCCAATGCAGCTCGATTACAAGCTCGGCGACGAGCGCACGCCAATCGACGCTGTCGAAGCGCTCGCCGCCGATATTTCCCCCGTGCCGGTACTCCCGGGCGTTTCGGCCCCGTCAAGGCGCCGGCCGCCGGCCTGCTCGATCACCACCGGCAAAGCGGCGACCAGTTCGGCGATGGTGATCGGTAAGTCGAAAAACTCGTCGCGGGTGAGCCGCGGATGCGCCCGGCGCAGCCCGTGCCACAGCACTTCGGCCAGCGGCGTCAGCCGTTCGCCCGACAAGTTATCGGTGCTGATTGCGGAAAGCTTCGGTACAAAATCGGCGATGGCAAGGATCTGCCGCAACGACAACGGCGCCACGAGCCATTCGTGGCCGCCGAGCTTCACCCGTCGCGCACCGGATAGATCGAGATTTTCGTCGCATTCGAAGCTCAAGCGAAATGTCTCCTTTGGTCGTCTTTCCACACTTGCGGGCAATATCCGCAACAACTGTGGAAGCTATTGATTTTTAACAGATAACTGATATTTTCCACAGCTGCGCTCAATTATAGCCGAAACTGTTGAAATGATTGAATTTCAAGAACTTAGCGGGGATCAACGGCGCGAGGCTGTCAATACGCAGCAACGTTATGCCGCCTATCGCGATGCCGAAAACCGGGCCAACGGCTATCGAGGATCGATGGTCTGGAAAAAAATCCAGGACCGCGAATATCTCGTCCGAAGTCACTACGCTAAGTCCGGGGTCCGACGACAAACGTCGCTTGGGCTAAGATCCAAGAAAACCGAAACAATCAAATTCGAATATGAACGCGGCCGTGCGGAGGCGCATGACCGCTTGAAAGAATTGCAGGCGGTCATCGCCCGGCAAGCGGCGATCAATCGTGCCATTGGGCTCGGTCGTGTACCATTAATCGGCGCAAAGATCATTCGGGCACTCGATCAGGCGGGAATACTCGGCTCGGGAATCCGTATTCTCGGCACCAACGCCATCTATGCTTACGAAGCCGTCGCCGGCGTCCGCATTGATCCAGGCCTAACGACGACGGATGATATCGACTTGCTGTTCGATTCACGAAGCAGACTCATGTTTGCTGCGGCTGAAGATATATCGACTCCCTCACTCATTAAGTTACTACGTAAGGTCGACCACAGTTTTGCACGTTCTGCACAAACATTCCGGGCGGCAAACAAAGAAGGATATCTGGTCGATTTCATCAAACCCCTCCGCAACCCACCCTGGAAAGTTGAACGCCAACGGATCGCGAGCGATGGGGACGATCTGCTGGCGGCCGAGATCGAGGGATTGGCGTGGCAAGAGAGCGCGCCACCCTTCGAGGCAATCACCATAGACGAAAGGGGTGAACCTTGCCGTATTGTGACGACGGACCCGCGTGTTTGGGCTGCCCACAAGCTTTGGCTGTCAAAACGCCTCAACCGCGAGCCGATCAAACGGCGAAATGATGCAGCTCAGGCGCGGGTAGTGGGCCAGCTTGTCGCCAAGTATATGCCTAATTTGCCTTACGCCACAGATGAACTGCGCATGCTGACGAAAGCGGTGTTTGACGATGCCAAAAGCCTGTTTGTCGGTTAATGCTTCAGGCGCCGTTATTCGCTCAGGCTGATGGTGCCGATGTTGTTCGAAGAGTCTGCGATCGCCTGGAAATCGAATTCGGCGACGGTGAATTTCTGATTGGAGAACGGCAGCGACAATTTCGATGAGACGCAGGCGTTGAGCTTGACCAGCAGGTCCTTGCTGGTGCCGAAATAATTGAACGTCTCTTTCAGCGAAATTTCGAACATCGGCAGCGGGCCGGTGAACTGATTGGCAAGCGCGATCTTGTTGCCGGAAGCGACAGTGTAACTGTAGTAGATGAGCACGGCGGCGCCGTTGTCGGCTGTGTTGAAGCTGTAGACGCCGCTTGCCACACTGTATTGACCCTGCGTCGGCGACGAAGCGACCGGCGAAAGCTGGACGCCGGTCGAAGCGTAGAACACACCGTAATCCTCGACGAACGTCGCACTGTTGGCCACCGTGACCGCGCCCGAGGCGACGGTGTCGGATTCCCCGGTGGTCATTTCCAGCATGCTGTTGGCGCTCAGTGTCTGGCCGAGGAACAGATTGTTGATCTGGGTGGCCTGCAGGCGGGCAAACTTGGCCTTGCCGGTGATCTTGAACTCGCCGCCGCCGGCCGCCACCGCCATGTTGTACTGGCCGAGCAACGTCTCGATTTTGCGGTCGAAATCGAGCGACACGTCTTGCAAGGTGCCGAGCAGGCACGGCGGCAGGCCGGTCACGTCGGTACGTTTGCCGATGAGTGTGCCGCTGCCGAAGGCGAATTGGGTCATGATGGGGATCTCCTGGATTTTCACGCAAACGCCAGGCATTGCGCCCGGCGTCGAAATGGCGTATATACACGCAGGTCTATTTGTGTAGACGTTTTCGTATAGGCAACGGACATGGCCTTGCATATTCGTGATAACCGCGCTGCCAGCCTTGCCAAACGGCTGGCAGCTCGCAGGGGCATAACAATGACCCAGGCGGTTGTGACGGCGCTCGAAAGTGCGCTCGCCCAGGAAGCGCGCCCGTTGTCCGAGCGCATCGCCGACATTGCGCGAGACGCAGCACGCCTTCGCCGCGGCAAGGGCGGCCGGACCGTCAACAAACGCGAGATCGACGACCTCTGGGGCAATTCGTGATCTTTATCGACAGCTCCGCCATGGTTGCGATGCTCGCAGACGAAGCGGATGCAGCGACCTTCGCGGAAAAGCTGGCCGCCGACGGCCGGCGAATTTCAGCCGGACACGTCATTCTCGAGTCGTCGATGCGCCTCGCCACGCTTATCGACGTATCGCCGACCGCCGCCGATGCCCTTGTCACCCGCTTGCTGCGTGAAGCGGAGATCGAAATTGTCCCAATCAATGAAGAAATTGCACATGGTGCGGTGGCCGCGTTTGAACGCTACGGCAAGGGGCGGAGAAACCGCGCCGGTCTGAATTTTGGCGACTGCTTGTCTTACGCCTGTACCCAAGCTCACAACGCCCGACTTTTGTTTAAGGGCGCGGACTTCGGGCAAACCGACATCGCCAAAGCGTGACCGGCCGGCGGGCTTACTACGGCACCAAAATCTGGAACGGGATTGCGGCGACGGCCTTGCCGTCGACGTCGCCGGTATCGATGAACACCGGGCCGAACGGATAACAATGCGAAACGAGGCCGCCGAGCGTCTGCTTGTTGCCGGTGAGCGCGTCGGCACCAACTGGCGCGACCGCCGCGTCGATCGCGTCAAGCAACCCATTCATGGCGGTGTCGGGCGTGTCGTCGGGATCCATGCCGGCGGACATATAAATAAAGACATGCGCGTTGATGGTGAGCGTCGGCAGGCCCTCGTTCTGCCGGCCGCGCACCTCGCCGGTCTTGAGCATGGTGAGAAACGGCATCTGCGTTTCGTTCACTTGGTCCCAATGCACGAAGCGCCGGCTGGTCGCGGTGAAATCCGCCGCGCCGGCGATGAGGTCGAAAAAGGCGGCGGATATCTGTTCGCGGGTGACCAAGGTCATCCAAGTCGTCCCTTTTTATGTCGTTGAGTGCCGACGGTCGCCGACGCTCCCCGCAAAATCAAGGTTCGAGGGAAATTCCAGCTGTGCGCGAGGGACGGATCGTTGTTGATGTCGCCAACAGGCCGAACGTTCCAACACTCATTGCCGAGGGTCCGCGGGCGCTCCAGAAGTGGAACGTCGCCGACAAATACGCCATCTTCATCGCACGATATGTCGCTCACTTTTCGTCGCCACGCGAGCGAAAACCCACGCAACCCCGGCATCGCGTGCATGGTGATCAGGCTCCATAATTCGATGGATGATTTGAAAGGTATGCCGACCCAAGTTTTCGGGCCGACGTCATTGCACAGCTTCAACAACCGCCTCGCTCAGCCCATCCCTGATCTCATCCGCCATCTCCGCCAGCGACGAGCGCAAGTAAGACCGCTCCGGCATGGTCACAGCCGGCAGGTTGACCCGCCGGGCGAAGACTTGCTTGCCAATCGCAAAGGCGAGCGCTCTTGCCTTGTCCGGCACGATCTCATGCGGCGGGATGGTGCCGCCGAATTCATGGATCGCCGCATATTTCACGTCGCCGTTCGACGCGACGCTTACCGAGATGCCGGCAGCGGACTCCATGATCGTGGTGACGATCGAGCGCGCGAGCGCGCCGGTGCGCGGGTTGAGCACGCCGCCGGCAAGTTTCTGCTGCACGCTTGCTTCCAGCTCGGCCGCAAGCGCATTGGCCTTTTCGACCAGCGCCGCCTGCACGCGTTCAGGCATGGCCGCCAGCGCCACCGAGACGCCGTCACGCAACGAAAGTGCGAGCATATTGTCCTCGGTTGGCCTAGGCGGCCGTCAGCCATATAATGAATAGCGAAATGCACAGCGCGCCGATCGCCGCCACGCCCAGGATGGCGGCGGCATAGGCGGCGGGCGGCGATCGCGCCGCGGCCATCAGTCCGGCCGCCAACAAAAACACGCAGCTCCAGAAGGCTGTAGTGAGCAGCATCAGCGTTCGCATCCGATATTCCCGGGCGAGGAGTTGGCCGTGACCGAAGCGCCTGCGATAACGAAGCCCGCGCAGACCAAGCGGCTCGCGGTGTTTCTCGACGGCACCTGGAACGCGGTCGGCGACGACACCAATGTGTGGCGGTTGCGGTCGCTGTGCGCGCCGGCGAGCGTCGACGGGACGCCGCAGCTCGCCTACTACGAAAAGGGCGTCAGCGGGTTGTTCGGCGGGCTATTCGGCGACGGCGTCGATACAATCATCACCGACGCCTACCAATGGCTTGTCGATACCTACGATCCCGGCGACGAGATTTTCATCATCGGCTTTTCCCGCGGCGCTTACACGGCGCGCAGTCTTGCCGGCTTCATCGCCAAATGCGGCCTGTTGAAGGCCGGCGGCGCGCTCGGCGTGAAGCAGCTCTACAACCGATATCGCCGCGCGAACGCCCGTACGCTCTGGGCGCTGCTGGACGCACAAGCAAATGGCGAAACCGGCGACTTCACCATCGAAGAGCAATGGATGCTCAAATATTCGATGGCGATTCATATCAAGCTGGTCGGCGTGTGGGACACGGTGGGTGACCTCGGCGTGCCGTGGCTCAGCTTTGAAGGCTTCAGATATTCAAATTATCATTTCATGGCCACCGGGCTGCGCCGCCCGATCGACAATGGATTTCACGCGCTGGCCGTCGACGAGCACCGGCTGGCGTTTTCGCCGACGCTATGGACGGTGCGGCACACCGACGTTCCCAATCCCGAAGCGCCGCCACCGCGGCCGCTGTCAAGCGTCGAGCAGCGTTGGTTCGTCGGCGCACACGCCAATGTTGGCGGCGGTTACCAAAACGATATCCTGCCGCAGGTTCCGCTCCGCTGGCTGATGAAGAAGGCTTCGCTGCACGGCCTGGCGTTTCGCAATGATGTCGATCTCGACGGCAACGAAACGATCGCCCCGGTCGCCGATTCCTACGCAGACTTTATGTATGGCGCTTATCGCCTGTTCAGCCGCCCCTACTACCGGCCGATCGGTGCGCCGCCCTCGCCGGCCGATGGCGGCAGCGACAGCAACGTCAATGAGACAATTGATGCGTCGGTCTTCGCGCGTTGGAATAGTAATCCGAGCTATCGGCCGCCGAACCTGGCGGCATGGGCCGCGCGCTACAACGTGCAGATTGCCGATTTGACGAACTCGGTCGTCGCCACCGCGCCGGGCAGTGCAGCACCCGATTGAGGCAGTCAGATTCCCACCACGCTCCGATAAGGATCGAGCGAAGCGCGAACAAAATCCGGCATGTCCTTCAGGCTAAAGGCAGACGTCATCTGTCCGGACACGGTCTGCGCGCTTTGGCCGATGCGGGTACGGTACCGGTAGCGCTCGGCCACCCACTCGATGCAAGCGTTGTTGATGGCGGCGGGGATAAAGCCATACGAAATCAGCACGTTGGCGCCGGCGTCGGCGGCCGCGAAGGTATAAACGCCCGCCGATACATTATATTGTCCGGCGCTGGGTGTGCCCGCCACCGCTGTGAGCGCCGTGTCATTGTTATAAGTATTATAAGTGACGCCGTTGTCGCTCGCCCACGGCCCGAACGGCGCCGCGGCCGTCACAACGTAAGGCCCGGGCGCCGCCGGCACGGTCGCGCTTTCGCTTTGGACCGCGTAGCCGGCGTCGTAAGCGACGGCGATGTTCTGCCGTCCTTCGCGAAACAGCATGTGGAACAGATCGAGCGCCTGCGGCCGTCCGGGCGGCAGGCCGTCCCAGGCTTCGAGTAGATAGCCCCTGCCGAACGGTGCGCCGGGCGCCGGGATCGGGACCGCCACCACCGCGACATTGTCGATCGCAAGCGCGGTCATTTGCAGAACCGGATAGTGCCGCAAATAAACGCGCGCCTTGCCATTACCGTCGAGCCGCTCGCTGAACGGCCGCGGCGTCAGCGACGGCCGGGCGAGATAGGCGGT
>JASHSY010000122.1 GCA_030040825.1 Xanthobacteraceae bacterium | reverse complement strand
CGCGGCCGGCCGGCAAGCGTGATCAGCGCGACATCGCATTTGCCGGCGGCGATGGCCTCGGCCGCATGCCCGACCAGAAGCGTATAAGACGCGCCGCCGACTTCCGTGTAGTCGGCGTGGCGAAGCTTCAGATTCATATACTCCGCCATCGAGGCCGGTCCGGGTCCGGGCGCATCGCCGGAGCAGAAATAGCCGTCGACGTCTTCGCGCGTCAGCCCGGCATCCTGCAATGCGCCGCGCGCTACTTCGGCGTGCAGCTGCGCCGCCGTCTTGTCCGGCGCATGCCGGGTCGGATGCTCGAAAGCTCCGGCAATATAGGCCTTACCGCTGATCGTCATGTCCGGAAAATTTCCCTGCCGCGCACGATATCGGTGTCGGGCATGATGGCCAATATTTCCCCGATGCGAACGGCGCGGCAGTGCGCGGGCCTGTTATGCCTCAGCCGAACGCTAGCAAACCGACATAGCTCACGACCAAAAGCACCACCGCCGCCGAAAGGATCAATTCCGTGCGCACGGCTTTGGCCGAGTGCGTTTGCGCGTCTTCCAGCAAGCGGGTGATACGGACAAAACGGACGGTGGCCAGGATGACCACGGCGACGCCGGCAAGCATCAGCGCCAGCCCTTCATAGTGCCCGAATGGGCCGGACAGCTTGTCGAGCCGTAAGCGATTGACGGTGTTACCGAGGGTCGAATTGGCAATCGTCGCGAGGAAGAGATTGAACTTCTCGACCACGAAGCCGAAAGCGATCACCGCGATGCCGGTACGCACCCAGGCGAGAAACGTGCGCTCGTTGGCAGCGTGGTCACTGTAATCGCGGATCATTGAACACCTCGCAGATGCCTGAAATAAAAGCGCGCATGAGAGCCGTGCGCGCAACGAATAATATGTTGCCGGCGCCTGACTCCTCGTCACGGGGTTATTTGCCGGCCTTGAGGCTGACGAGATAGTCGACGATTGCCGGCACGGCGGCAGCGTCGATCGGCGCCTTGTAGGTGTTGCGCATCTTGTCGACTTCAGCCTGCCACGCAGCGCGCGACATCTTGGGCTGTGTCAACACCATGCCGGTCGAATGGCATGCAAGGCAGTTGTTGTTGATCGCGTCCGCACTGTCGCCGCCCGGAAAAAGGCGCCCCGGGTCGGGAAAGCGCGTGCTGACCGAATGCAACGTCACGCCGCCCGCGGTAACGGTCGCATTGTCGGCGGCTGCTAGCGGCCAGGCGGAAAGCCCGGCGAAGACGCCGAGCGTCAGCAGAAATGCGCATATCGCGACGATCGACTTGATCGTCGGCATTGCCATTTGTCCGCGTCGCCGTGTCCGGTCAGGCAACGGTCAGCTCCACTTGCTCGATGACGTTGCGCATGTAGCCGCCGCCATTCCAGTTCGGCTCGCTCGGCTGGACCTCACCCTTGGTATTGGTGCAGCGGACTTGCAACGTAAGCTTACCGGATCGCGGCGGCGCCAGTTCGGTGCTCCATTGGCGAAAGCTGTAGGCGCCCGCGTCCCGGCCGAGCGTGGTTTTCTTCCAGCTCTTTCCTTGATCGGCCGATACTTCCACCGCTGCCACGCCGCAATCGCCGCCGAATGCAATCCCTCTGACCGGCAGCGCCGCGTCGGCTTTGACGGTCGTCTTGTCGGTTACGTTGGTGAAAAACGAGCGCGGCACCATCCGGTTGATCGGCACCGTCTTGAAACCGGTTTGGCCGGGCGTGACGCTGGCATGCGGCGTGTCGGGGATCCGGTAGGCCGTCGCCATCCAGAAATTTTGGTCCGGCGCGTCCAGCACCTCAATGTCGTTGAGCATCTTGAGCCAGTAGGTCGAATACCATCCCGGTACGATCAGGCGCAGCGGGAAACCGTTAAGCAGCGGCAGCTGCTCGCCGTTCATTTCGAAGGCCAACATGACCTCGCCGTCGCGGGCGTGTTCAATATCGAGCGACTTGATGAAATCGGGCCCGCTATCGACGGAGGGCTGGTCCAGACCGTTGAAGCGGACCGCGACAGCGCCGTTCTTGATGCCGGCACGGTCGAGCACGTCGCGCAAGCGGACGCCGGTCCAGCGCGCGTTGCCCATCGCGCCGTTGCCCCATTGGCCGCCGGCGACGCGCGGCTGGAAGTAGCCCCGAGAATTGCCCGAACACTGATTGACCGCCGCCAGCTCGACCCGCGGCATCTTCAGAAAATCGGCCATCGACAGCGACAGCGGATTGTTGACGTGGCCGCGCACCGCCACCTTGAAAGAGGCCACGTCGACTGCCTCCGGGATCACGGCCCAGTGCCAACGAACGAAAAACTGGTTGTTGGGAGTAAAGACGCCGCGGTCGAAAGTTTCAAACGGCGTTTCCAATAAGGGGGCGCGGCTGCGCTGCAAAACCATTCGCCCCTTTTGCGGGAATGCGCCGGTCAGCTCGCGCTGGCTCGGACCGCCAGGCAGACCGAGATCGACGAACGAGTCGGCCCATGCCGGATATGTCACAGCGAGGCCGCTGACGAGGGTTGCTTGCGCAAGGAAACGCCGGCGGCTGGGCGCCTGATCGCGGTCCGAAGAACTCATTAAACAGCCTTCCTCACGGGTGATGGATGCCCATCATAGCCCGCAGTCTATATTATTATAGCAGGCCGGCGCTGTCCTGCCGCGCAGCAGCGGGGAATTTAGCGTTAGCGGTCGAAGGCCTTAGTGGGATTTCGGCTACCCGTCGGTCCGCTTCTCACGATAAAATTGAGTAAGGATGAACAGATGAAGCGCGCGGTCGATGTGAAGGTAGCCGGCCAGTGGGACGAGACCAGCGCAGTCGATACCATCAGCCTCGATGCGCACGACCGCCGTCGCCGCCGGGTGATGCTGCGTGCCGAGCGCGGCACCAAATTCCTGCTCGATCTGCCGAAATCGACGGCGCTGCATGACGGCGACGGGTTGGTGCTCGACGACGGCGCCATGGTGCGGATCGTCGGCCGGCCGGAACCGCTGGTCGAAATCGCCGCCGCCGATGCGCACCAACTGGCGCGGCTCGCCTGGCACATCGGCAACCGCCACATCGACGTCGAGATTGTCGGCGACCGGCTGCGCATCCGCCGCGATCACGTGATCGAGGATATGCTGCGTGGACTCGGCGCGACCTTGTTGCTGGTCGAGGCGCCATTCAATCCCGAGCATGGCGCTTACGATCACCACAGCCATGATCACAGCCACGGTCACCATGGCTAAGTCGCGCACGCGACCGCTGCTGCGCTCGTCGCCGCGCAAGCGGGGGCCACGCAAGGTCAAAAACCGGCGCGCCTCACGCGGCCGCACCAACGGGCGGCTGGAGAGCGCGGCGCTGTATCGGTTGATGGCGTGGTTGTCGCCGGCCTATCCGGTTGGCGCCTTCTCTTATTCCAGCGGCATCGAATGGGCGGTCGAGGCCGGCGATATTCGCGATGCGGATTCGCTTACGGCATGGCTCGCGACAATCCTGAGTGAAGGCGGCGGTTTCGCCGATGCGGTACTTTTCGTCCATGCACACCGCGCAAGTGCAAACGAAGACACGACGGCGCTCCGTGCGGTGGCGGAACTCGCCACCGCTTTCGTGCCGTCGAAGGAACGCTTCCTCGAGACGACCGCGCAGGGCGGCGCTTTCCTCGAAGCAACGCGGTCAGCGTGGTGGTGCGAAGCGATTGGACGGTTTGAGGTTGCGTGGAACGGCCCGGTGGCATTGCCGGTCGCCGTCGGCGTCGCATGCGCCGGACACGGCATCCGCTGCAAGACCGCTTTGCCCGCGTTCCTGCAGGCGCTGACGGCAAACTGGATATCCGCTGGTGTGCGACTTATTCCACTCGGTCAGACCGACGGCCAGCGCGTGCTTGCGGTGCTGGAAGCGAATGTTGCCGCCGCAGCGGCGCGCGCGGTGAACGTGCCACTTGGCGACATCGGCAGTGCCGCGTTTCGCGCCGATCTCGCCAGCATGCGGCACGAGACCCAGTACACGCGGTTATTTCGATCGTGATCGCCGCGGATAATTTGCGCTAGCGCGGCGGTTAGTGCCGCAAGCGAATCAAAGTTGGCGCGTTGGTGCCGGCATGGCTACACTGGCGGTTTGTAAATTCCTTAAATCGCGCAGGGGGGTCTGTTATGGCAAAGGCACACCGCGGTCTGGACGCTCGCCACCGCGACAAGAGCGGTCGGATCGAAAAGAAGCACGGCAACACCAGGATCGGTTCTCTTCGCAAGGAATACGGTCCGACCTTCGCCAAAGGTCACCGCAAGGACATGATGCTCAAGACGCTTCTGAAAGAGACCGGATCGGCGTCATTGCACGATTATCTCAAGCATCATCACAGGTGACTGCGGCGGCGCGTAACTGACCCTTGCCGGTACCGGCAAGGCCCGCGCTGATTGACGCATTGTGTACGCTGACGGCCAACCCGATTTCCAGGGATGTGCGGCCTGTTCCGCTCGGCCAGACCGCTTCGCCAGTGTGCGGCACGAGACCAGTACACGCGCGCTTGTTTTGCTCCTGAATGTCAGCCGCCAGATCGGCAGCGCAAGAGTGGACAAAAGGCCGCAGAGGTGCATCATTTTGCCGACACAGCCAAAGCTAGGCTATCACTTGCGGATAGTCATCCGTTGCAACAGGCGGGCGCCGGCTCATGAATGCTCCACGGCGAAAACACTGGAAGGTCATCGTGCCGTGCCTGGTTGTGCTCGCCGTGATGTGCGCCACCGTCGCGTATTCGCCGACCTTGTATCGCATGTTCTGTGCGGCGACCGGCTATGGCGGCACCACGCAGCGCGTGCTTTCCGATACGGCGGCGATTTCGCCAAAGACGGTAACGGTGGAATTCGATTCCAATGTGGCGCCGGGCTTGCCCTGGCGCTTTGAACCGGTGCAGCGCAATGTAACGGTACACCTCGGTGAGCAGACGCTGGTCTATTTCACCGCTGAAAATACCGGCAACGAGGCCATGGTCGGGCACGCGACCTTCAACGTCACCCCGCAGGCGAGCGGCATCTATTTCAACAAAATTCAGTGCTTCTGCTTCAATGAGGAACGGCTTGAGCCGCATGAGAAGGTCAAAATGCCGGTCGTGTTCTATGTCGATCCTGCGTTTGGCAAGGACCCGGAAATGCGCGCCGTTTCGACCATCACGCTCGGCTATACGTTTTTCCGCTCGGCCAATCCGGCCAACGCCAAGGACTTGTCGCGCTTCCTTGCCAACGCGGCGCCGGACGCCGCCCACGGTCAGGCACTGTTCGCCGAGCGATGTGCTTCTTGCCACGCACTTGACCGCAACAAGATTGGGCCCATGCTCGAAGGCGTGGTCGGACGCCAGGCCGCCTCGGCCGCCGGCTACGACTATTCCGCTGCATTGAAGAATGCCGGCCTGGTCTGGTCCGCCGATAATCTCGACCGTTGGCTCGCCAACCCGCGCGGCTTTGTTCCCGGCGCCAAAATGCCGGTCCGGGTCCTCGATGAGCCCTCGCGTCGGGACATCGTCGCCTATCTTCAGAAAGTGAGCCAACCGCAGAAAGTGAACCAGCCGCGCGCCGGCACCGGCTCCGGGTCTTGACCCTAGGCGCAATCGTCCGCGCGCCACTCCACACGTGCCGTTCTCCACGGTAAGCTCGCGGCATGGAGCGTATGTATGTCCGCCCATAATGGTCCGTTGCGCGTCGGGGTCGGCGGCCCGGTCGGCTCCGGCAAAACCGCGCTGATGGATGCTTTGTGCAAAAAGCTGCGCGATCGCTACCAGATCGCCGCCATTACCAACGACATCTACACCAAGTGGGACGCCGAATTTTTGGTGCGTTCCGGC
>JASHSY010000121.1 GCA_030040825.1 Xanthobacteraceae bacterium | reverse complement strand
ATCCATAGGGCGCGGAAGGTTCGCTTTCTGCGTTTGCGATCGCGGAAAGCGTATTGATTGGCCTTCTCGACCGCCTGCTTGGCGATACGGATGGTGTTCTTGCGCCGGCCATAATAACCCTTGGCGGCCTTGAGCACTTTCTTGTGCTTGGCATGGGCGGTGACGCCGCGCTTGACGCGTGCCATGACGTTCTCCTTCTAAAATCGCGAAACGCTTATTGAGTGACGGCGTAACCAGCCGGTGTCAGCCGTTCGGCAAAAAATACTTTTTGATGTTGTCGCCGTCGGTCTTGAACAGCACGCTGGTGCCGCGCAACTGGCGGATTTGCTTTTTCGTGCGCTTGATCATGCCGTGCCGCTTGCGCGAATGCTGGTAAAGGACTTTGCCCTTACCGGTCAGCTTGAAGCGCTTTTTGGCGCCCGATTTGGTCTTGATCTTGGGCATTTGGCTCTCCTTGGCCGCAGGCGCGAAAGTCGCGCCGGCCGAAAAATGCTCTTGTCGAGCGATTATGTGCTTTGAGCACGTCGCCGCCGCCACGGCAGCCCTTACCAGCCGGGCGGCGAGAGGGCGGCGTTATGGCAGAGGCTGCCCGAAATGGCAAATATCCCACGGAGCGGCGAAATCGCCGCCACGCCGGGTTACGCGGTGCGCCGATTCGAGCCTACGGCAGCTCAGAAATCAGCTTGATCATTTCGGATTCAGGCCAGGCACGCACGGTGCGGGTGCGAACATTTCCCTGGCCGCCGATCATGATCGCGAACTTGGCGACATTGTCGCCGTTTGGAGCTTCCAAAATGCTCAGGATGTCGAATTCGCCGTTGGTGAGAAAAAGCTGCTTGATCTCGATCCCGAGTTTCTTGGCGGCGTCTTTCGCAGCCTGGACGCGTTTGGGCGTATCCTTGACTGAACGGATTCCCTGATCAGTCCAACTCAGCATTGAAATGAATGTTGGCATGGTCGTCTCCTCCCAAATCGCAAACGCAAAGCATTCACGGCGCCCCTAAGGGCACCACATTTGGCGCGCCAGAATTTTCCCGGTCAATGCGGCTAAATGGGGATCACCGCGGCGCCAGCACCATCACCACCTGCCGGCCCTCGAACCGCGGCTCCTGCTCGATCTTGGCGATCTTGGCGGTATCGGCCTTGACGCGGTCGAGCAGCTTGTAGCCGAGCTCCTGGTGCGCCATTTCGCGCCCACGGAATCGCAGCGTTACCTTCACCTTGTCGCCTTCTTCGAAGAACCTTTGCACCGAACGCATCTTCACGTCGTAGTCGTGATCGTCGATCATCGGCCGCAGCTTGATCTCCTTGATCTCGACGACTTTCTGCTTTTTACGCGCCTCGGCGGCTTTCTTCTGCGCCTGATATTTATATTTGCCGTAATCGAGGATTTTGGCGACCGGCGGCGATGAATTCGGCGCGATCTCGACCAAATCGAGGCCGGCTTCCTGCGCCATGGCAATGGCGGCGTTGATCTCGGTGACTCCCTTGTTGGAGCCGTCTTTGTCGATGAGTTGAACCTCGCGAACGCGGATCTCCTCGTTGATGCGCGGCCCCTCTTTGGCGACCGGCTTCTCGGTTCTAATTGGGCGACGAATGGTTCGGTTCTCCTCGCGTTGTTACGGCAAGCCTTTCGCGCGTCGACGATGCTACTCGGCAAACGGTCAAGATCGGGATTTTTTGTCTGTAAGTCAACGACCCTGCGCTGGCCCGCGCGCTTGCATTGGCAGGTTTTTTGCGGCGAAACATAGTGTGGCAAATACTTTATTGCGACGCTGGTTCGGGCGCCACCGGAATTCCCCGACAATGGACGATAACGGCCTGAAATTCCTGCACATTGGTGAGGACACCGACCGCCGTTCGATCGCCGTGCATGCGCAAACGGGCGCGTCGCCGGGCGTGTTCTGGCTCTCCGGCTACAACTCCGACATGAACGGCACCAAGGCGCAGGCGCTGGCGCATTGGGCGGAGCAGGCCGGCCGCGCTTGTCTGCGTTTCGACTATTCCGGCCACGGCGCATCGAGTGGCGCGTTCACCGACGGCACCATCGGCCGCTGGCTCGCCGAAGCGTTAGCGGTGTTCGACGCTTATGCGCGCGGCCCTCACATCCTGGTCGGTTCATCGATGGGCGGCTGGCTCGCCTTGCTCATGGTGCGGGCGCTGCGGGCGCGGGCGTCGAACGGCGCGGCTTCGGTCGTGGGATTGGTGCTGATCGCGCCGGCCGTCGACTTCACCGAGGAATTGATGTGGAAGCGGTTCACACCGGAGATCAAACGCGAACTTGAACAGAACGGCGTCTGGTCGCGGCCGTCGCCATATTCGCCCGAGCCCTATCGTGTGACGCGGCAACTGATCGAGGAAGGCCGCAACCATCTTTTGCTCGGCGGCATGATCGAAACCGGTTGCCCGGTGCGCATCCTGCAAGGCGTGGAAGATCCAGATGTGCCGTGGCGCCACGCGGTCGAGTTGGTGTCACGGCTCGCCAGCGACGACGTTGTGCTCACCTTGGTAAAGGACGGCGATCACCGCCTGTCGCGGCCGGAGGACATCGAGCGGCTCATTCGCGCGGTGGCCGAATTCTAGAGCATGACCCGGACAAAGCCTGCCCTCGGACTTGATCCGAGGGTGGTCACCGGTTTCCCGCCTTCACGAAGCCCGCTTCGGCGGGCGAAGGAAGGTCCGAAAAGATCATGCTCCACTAAAACGGCAAGCTCAGCTGCCTTTCGCTGACCTCAGCCAAAGCTTCGCCGGATTCGAACTTCACGCCGACTTTATCGGTGGTGCGCCAGACCACGCGGCAAGACCGTCGCGTGCGGCC
>JASHSY010000120.1 GCA_030040825.1 Xanthobacteraceae bacterium | reverse complement strand
GCGCGGATCGAGGAGTCATCGCGGAAAATCTCCGACATTATCGGCGTGATCGACGAGATCGCCCGGCAGACCAATCTGTTGGCGCTCAACGCCGCAGTCGAAGCGGCGCGCGCCGGCGAAGCCGGGCGCGGCTTTGCGGTGGTGGCGTCGGAAGTCCGCAGCCTGGCGCAACGTTCCTCGCAGGCGGCGAAAGACATCAAGGACTTGATCACCAATAGTTCGAGCCAGGTCAAGAACGGCGTCGATCTCGTCAACAAGGCGGGCGCTTCGCTCGCTGAGATCGTTGCCTCGATCAAGAAGGTCACCGGCATCGTGTCGGATATCGCGGCGGCGAGCGCCGAGCAGGCGACCGGTCTGGAGGAGATCAACAAGGCACTGACGCAGATGGACGAGGTTACCCAGCAGAACTCGGCGCTGGTCGAGCAAAATGCGGCGACCGCCAAAACGCTGGAAACCCAAGCCAAAGCCATGGACGAGCACGTCGACTTCTTCCGTCTCGACCACACTGCCGGCGCCGAAGCCGTTCGGGCTCCCGTAAAGCCGACCGCCTCGGCCGTCGCGCCGAAGTCGAACGGGGCGGCGGGCAGGCCGATACCGGCTGCCGCGCGCGGCGCTGTCGGCCGCATGCAGGCCGCGCTTGCTACCGCGATCAAGGACGATCCCGACGATTGGAAGGAATTTTAGGACGAAGCGGCAGGTTGGGCTGTGTGAAACAGCCGACCTCGTTGTCGAATCGCCGAGCCAGCGTGCGCACAGGGCACCAAAGTACCGGCTGAACGGGCAAGAATAAAGTGGAATGGGAAAAGTTCCAGAATGGCGCAAGCGCAACGCAATCCTGCGATACTCCCTCCCGGCGAATCCGCGGCGGCCGACGCTAATCGCGAGTTCGAGTTTTCGGAAACCGACTTCCGCGGTTTAGCGCAGCTCGCTTACGATCATACCGGAATTACGCTCGCCGACAGCAAGCGTAATCTCGTCTATAGTCGCGTTTCGCGCCGCGTGCGCACGCTTGGATTGACATCGTTCAAACAGTATCGCGAGTACCTTGCGCGCGATGATAATAAGGGCGAGATCGAAAATTTCATCAACGCGATATCGACGAATCTCACCAAGTTCTTCCGCGAGGCGCACCACTTCGACCACTTCCGCACGCATGTCGCCAGCGCATTCGCGCGCGCCTCGCGCAGCGGCGCGCGCCGGCTGCGGGTCTGGTCGGCCGGCTGCTCCACTGGAGAGGAGCCGTACACCATTGCCGTCGTGCTGCGTAAGGAGGTGCCCGACGTCCTGCACCTCGATGCCCGCATTCTCGCCACCGACATCGATACCGACGTTCTCGCCAAAGCCGCGCGCGGTGAGTATCCGCCGGATTCGACCGAGCAAATTCCAAAGGTCTACTTGCCATACTTTGCCGAAACCGACGGCGACGGCCGCGCCAAATCTATCGCTGTCGCGCGGGAGGTCCGATCACTCATTGCGTTTCGTCGCCTCAACCTGATGATGGAGGCGTGGCCGTTCAAGGGGCCGTTCGACGCCATCTTCTGCCGCAACGTGATGATCTATTTCGACAACCCGACCAAGGCCGACCTGGTTGAGCGCTTTACGCAGTACATCAAGCCGGGCGGCTGGTTGTATATCGGTCATTCAGAATCATTGATCGGATCGCATCCGGGCCTGCAGCTCGTCGGTCGCACGATCTACCGGAGGGACGCATGACCGGCGCGACTGCCGTGCAGCGGCAGCCCGCGAATGGCGGGGCGGAGGACAGCGCTGTTGGGGTCGCTGCGCGGCGGTTCTACGACAATGCGAGCGCCGCGTGGATGGTAAAGCTGTTTCCCGGCGAATATTACGTCACTGCCAAACCCGACGAAGTTCTTGTCACCGTGCTTGGTTCATGTGTCTCGGCGTGCATCCGCGACCCACGTGTCGGTGTCGGTGGAATGAATCATTTCATGCTCGCGCATAGTCATCGTGGCGGTTGGGGAGGGGAGTCGCAATCGACCCGCTTTGGCAACTTTGCCATGGAGAAACTTATCAACGAGCTGATTAAGAGCGGTTGTTCGCGCGATTCGCTGGAGATCAAACTGTTTGGTGGCGGGAATGTTACCCGTTCCCAGAACGCTATCGGCACTGAAAATTCCGAGTTTATTCTACGTTATCTTGAGGCAGAGGGCCTGAGATACGTAGTTCATGATCTTGGCGGGCAATTGCCGCGCCGCATTCATTATTTTCCTCAGACTGGTCGAGTGGTGCGCCGCTTACTGGGCAACAACGACGCCTCCGCAGTCGTGCGCGAGGAGGAAGAGTATGTCGGCCGGCTTTCGAAGCGGCCGGTTGCCGGTGAGATTGAACTCTTTCAATAGGCGGGGTGGAAGATGATAGAGCCAGTACGTGTTCTTATTGTCGACGATTCAGCGCTCATTCGGCAACTACTTTCCACGTTGTTGTCGTCTGATCCTGAAATCGAAGTGGTAGGAACGGCCGAGGACCCACACATTGCGCGTGAGCGTATCAAAGCTCTCAATCCCGACGTTGTGACTCTCGATGTCGAAATGCCCCACATGGACGGGGTGACGTTCCTTCGCAAAATAATGACGCTGCGGCCTACGCCAGTGATCATGGTTTCTACACTCACACAGGCAGGCGCGGACACGACGTTGGAAGCGCTCGAGATCGGCGCCATCGATTTCGTAGCCAAACCGACGCATGACGTTGCCAACGCTCTGGCGGATTTGGCGGAGGAGCTTCGGTCGAAGATCAAGGCCGCCGCTCAGACCCGGATTGGCGCACGTCGTCCCTCGACGCGCGCACCCCGACCGCGGAACAATCGACTAAACAGTCCCGCCGAAAAGATCATCGCGATTGGTGCATCGACTGGCGGGGTCGAGGCACTGAAGGCGCTGCTCACCGACATGCCGGCGATATGTCCACCGATCCTCATAACCCAGCACATGCCGCCGCGTTTTACCGCCGCCTTCGCCGAACGCCTCAACCGGTCATGCCCGATGACCGTATCCGAAGCCAAGCACGACGAAGTCATCGAGCCCAACCACGCCTATATCGCACCGGGCTCACATCACCTTGAGCTTGTCCGGGTAAACGGCCACTACAAATGCAGCTTGAGCGATGGACCTCCGGTCTCAGGTCATCGGCCGTCCGTCGATGTGCTGTTCCGCTCGGCGGCCCGTGTCGCGGGAAAGACCACAGTTGGCGTAATCCTCACCGGAATGGGCAAGGACGGCGCGGAGGGGCTTCTGGAGCTGCGCAACGCCGGCGCTATCACGCTTGGTCAGGACCAGGCCTCAGCGCTCATTTACGGGATGCCGAAAGTGGCGTTCGAGCGTGGCGCAGTCATGCACCAGCATTCGCTGTCGCACATGGCAGACGCGATACTCGATGCGTGCGACGGCAAACCGAAAGCGCACGCGCACGAAGTCAATGCAAGCGCGGTCGCCCGAGCAGGCTGACTGGCTAGAAGCTTTTGTGGGAGCGGGGAAAATGCAGACGGCACAAAGAAGCGATCCGGCTAATTCTCTCCTGAAGTTGCCGGAGATCCTCGACATGCGCGCAGCCGACGGCTGCCTCGCATCGGTGCGGGAATGCCTCAAGAACGGAGGCACTCTGCGCGTTGACGCTTCGGCTGTTGAGACTTTGACCCTTCCGTGCGTCCAAATCATCGTTGCCGCATCGCTCAGCCACGGCCGACCGGCGATCGTCAATCCGTCGGTCGCATTCATCAGCGCCTTTGAAGACCTGGGCATCGATTTGTTGAAGTATTTGGACCTGAGCCAAATGCCCATCGAGGATCAACTGCCGGAGCCGAGCGTCGATAACAATCAACCGCAAGCGATGGTTCAACCGCAAGGGATGGTTCAACCGGAAGCGATCGCTCAGCCGGAAGCGATCGCTCAACCGCCAGCGGCCGGTGGAAGTGAAATGCAGAGCGAATCGCCTCAGCCCGGCATTCAGGAGATGGAGCGGGGTGCCATGAACACGCGAATATTGACGATCGACGACTCCAAGACCATGCGCGACATGCTCATGCTGACGCTCGCCGAGGCCGGCTTTGACGTGGTGCAAGCTGTCGATGGCCAAGACGGGCTTGATGTACTCAGCAAAGAGACCGTGGATGTCATCATCACCGACATCAACATGCCGCGGATGGACGGCTACGAGGTCATTCGCCAGTTACGCGGTCTTCCAAAATACAAGACCATGCCGATTCTCTGTCTAACAACTGAAAGCGAGGCGCAGAAGAAGAATATTGCTCGCGAGGCTGGGGCCACCGGCTGGCTGGTTAAACCCTTTGATCCGGAGCAACTCGTAGCAACAGTGCGAAAGGTTGCACCGGCGTTTCGCAACGTTAGTTGAGGACTAAATATCATGGCTAGTCTAGATCAACTAAAACTCACCTTTTTCGACGAGTGCGGCGAAGCCCTCCAGCAGATCGAGGCCGGTCTTACGGATATTCGGGCCGGGCAGGGTTCGGACGAAACAGTTAACGCGGTTTTCCGTGCCGTTCACTCGGTAAAAGGGGGCGCCGGTATTTTCGGATTCGAGGCGCTCGTCGGATTTGCGCACGTTTTCGAAACCGTGCTCGATGGTATTCGGCGCGGAACTCAGGAGGCGACGCCTGAAACGCTCGACGTGCTGTTGGCGGCTAGCGATGTCCTTTCCGATCTGGTGCAGATGTCGCGAGACGGTGCTTCCGTCCCACCCGACTTCGGAAGCGATTGCCGTAACGCGCTGGAACAAATCATCGCAGGCGACCACGCGGACAAGGGCGCCGGCGAAGGCGAGAATGCCATCGCCCCAGCCGATTTCGACGAAATTGACTTTACGCCCGTGCGCGTCGACCAGATGGACTCCGGGCCAAATCTAGCCGATCAGAGCGGTCCCGATGCAATCGCCTCGTTGAAGTCCTTTGCAATCACATTCCGGCCGAAGGCCGAAATGCTGAAAAAGGGAAATGAACCGCTCTATATATTTCGAGAGCTGCGCAAACTTGGCGACTTTGACCTGATCGCCGAAATGGATGGCCTGCCCCCCTTGGGGGAAATCGAACCCAGCCGCCCCTACCTAGCATGGAGCGGGACGCTCCGATGTGCGGCTTCGCGCGCAGAGATTGAACAAGTATTCGAATTTGTTGCTGGCGATTGTGACCTTGAAATCGTCGAAGCGGTTCCCGTGATCGCTCTCAGCATGACCGAGACCGCCGAGATGCCGGTATCGGCAACGCCGGAGCCGAACTACCCGGCCCCGGCGCCTACCCCAGACGCAACGAGCGACAAGGGCGCCGCCGCAGCAAAGGTATCCACGCCGGCTGCGAGCGTAGCCAAAGAAACTGCGCCTGTTGCAGGCGCAGCGAAAGAATCCGCGCCGGCCGCGAGCGTGAGCCGGGCGCCCAGTGCGAAACCCGCCGCTACTACGACCCGTATCGAACTCGAAAAGATTGATCGCGTCGTGAATATGGTGGGCGAATTGGTCATTGCCCAAGCCATGCTGGGGCAGATTGTTCTCGACCTTCCGGAAGGGACAAGTGGTCGGCTGTCGCAGGTTCTCGAAGAGGTTAGACACCATACGCGAGAGCTGAAGGATAGCGTCATGTCGATGCGCGCTCAACCTGTCGGAGCAGTCTTTCAACGCATGCCGCGTCTGGTCCGAGAACTGGCGACAAAGACCAACAAAAAGGTTCGACTGGAAATGGCTGGCGAGACTACCGAAGTCGACCGGTCAATCATCGAACGATTAGGCGATCCATTAACGCACATTATCCGTAATTCGGTCGATCATGGCATCGAGTCGCCGGCGGATCGGTTGACCGCTGGAAAGAGCGAAGAAGGCACGATCCGGCTCGCTGCCGAACATCGGGGAAGCCGTATAGTCATTGAGATCATCGATGACGGCGCAGGGATCAATTCCGAGCGCGTGCTAAAAAAGGCGCGCGAGCGAGGTCTCATCGGTGCCGATGCTGTACTCAGTGACGACGAGATCAACAATCTTATCATGTTACCGGGGTTCTCGACCGCCGAAACGATCTCCGACATTTCTGGTCGTGGTGTCGGCATGGACGTTGTCCGCAGCAATATCCAGAATATTGGCGGTCGAATATCTTTAAAGTCAGAGCGTGGTCGCGGCATGACGATTCAGTTGGCGTTGCCACTTACGTTGGCAGTGATGGACGGGATGGTCATCAAAGTTGGCAAGGAAATTTACGTTATGCCGTTATCTGCCATTATCGAATGCCTGCGGCCGGCCCGCTCCGAAATAAGTAATCTCATAGGGACGCGGGGTATGTTGCAGCTGCGTGGCGATCTCTTGCCGCTGGTCAATCTTGGCGATCTCTTGGATATAGAATCGGCGACTACCGATATCGATGAAACCGTCGTCATAATCACCGATGCGGGAGAAGGCTCCCGCTTTGGCATTGTGGTCGACGAATTGTGCGGACATCAGCAAGTTGTGATGAAAAGTATCGAGGAGAGCTATGGCTCGGTTCCGGGAATCGCCGCCGCAACCATTCTTGGCAATGGACGAGTTGCATTCATTCTGGATGTCGAAAAGCTTTCCGATCTCGCCGCTAATTCCTCGTTTGGTGCGGCGTACTCTTCGAAAGCACCGTTAGACGTAAAGGCAGCCTGACTGGCGATGAACGCGGCACCCGCTACAACCAAGAGCGCTGGCTGCTGATTAGGAGCGCGAAAATGCCAAACGCAATAGCTCTCAAAGTCCTGATTGTCGACGATCAAAATAGCGTTCGACAAATGACACGCTTGAATCTGGAAGAAATTGGGATTCGGCATATTCACGAGGCGGAGAATGGTCGCAAGGCGATGGAGACGGCGTCCGTTCAACCGCTCGATCTAATCATCTCCGATTATTATATGCCCGAGATGGATGGTCTGGCTCTTCTAAGGGCAGTGCGCGGCCATCCTGTCGCGCGTAAGGTTCCGTTTATCTTGCTCACTGGACGCGGCGATCGAGAACTCGTTGTTAAAGCAGCGCAGGCTGGCGTCAATAACTACTTGATTAAGCCGTTCTCGGCGGCAATTTTGCGCGGCAAAATTGAACAGGTTATGGGCAAATTGTCGTAAGCAATTGCGGATCAGGGATCGGCGATGCACGATTGTGCGAGCTGAGTGATGCTATTGTGACCGTTGAGTCGGAAAATGACATAGGTGCGTTCCTCGCCGTCTTGGCGGCGCTGCTGCTTGATAATGTTCTCCGCTTCGAGGAGACAGTCGGCCGTGTGACCGATATGGTCATGAGCAGCGTTCGACCTGATCGCGAACTAATTGTCACGTTGCAAGGCTTCGACCGTTTAAAGCAGGAGTTCGAGTCTATTGGCGACGCTCTTGCGCGTTATGCAGAATCGATTAACACGTTGCTGCTGAGCGGCATGGAAAGGGCGAACCTTGAGCAGACTGTGATTGCTTCGATCACGATCGGCGATCTTAAGGATCGCCTACTCAGCCGGCTAACGAATGATATGGCAAACAGCGAGATGCCGTCCTTGTCACGACAGGTCAATGAAGAAGTGGACGTGGACGTGGACGTGGTCTTTTGATGCCGGACAGAATTAGCACGCTTTGAGCGATGTGAAGATAGGCGGCGTAAGGGATGTGGTCAGCCAAATAAAGCGTGAGACGCCCCTCCGTCCACGGGAGGAGACGCTGACGCAAAGAACGGTAGAGCTAAGGTGTCGCGAAAAACCTCGATGGTGTGATCGAACAAAATAATGGCCGAACAAAATAACCTAATTGCCGAGCTTGAAGAGGCGCTGTCCAGTGGTAGCGCGGACCGGCGCGTCAATACGCTTCGTCGCGTGACGGATCTCTTTGTTTTTGGATTGGGTCATTTCTCCGGCGAGCATATAGCGGTATTTGACGATGTATTTAATCATTTGATCTCAGATATCGAACTGTCAGCGCGCACGGTGCTTGCGGGTCGGTTGGCCAAGCTGCCGAACGCGCCACTAAAAGTGATTCGTAAACTGGCATTTGACGACGCAATTGAGGTGGCTGGTCCGGTTCTTTCGCACTCTGGCGTTCTCGATAACGTCACGCTCGTTGAAAATGCTAATACCAAGAGCCAAGCGCATTTACTTGCGATCTCCCAAAGATCCGCTCTTGCCGAAACCGTTACCGACGTACTCGTCGAACGAGGAAATCGAGAGGTTGCACTTAGTGCCGTAAAAAATGAAGGGGCAAAATTTTCAGAGGTCGGGTACGTCAGGTTACTAAAGCGGTCCGTGGGCGACGATGAACTCGCCAAATCTGTTGGTTCGCGTCGGGAAATCCCCCGCCATCATTTTTTAAATCTACTAACCAAAGCCTCGAAGGCAGTCCGTCTCGAACTTGAGGCTGCAAACCCGCACATTGCCGACGAGATTCGTGAGGTGGTAGCTCAAGTCGCGGCTGCAATACAAGCAAATGCGGCCGCCGCATCCTGGAATTTTGTGCGGGCTCGCGCATTGGTTGAAACAATGCGATCAGGAGGTCGCCTGACCGAAACGGAATTAGAGAATTTTGCGCGGAACAAAAAATTTGAGGAGACCGCTGCTGCCCTTGCCGTACTTTGCAATCTGCCGATCGATGTTATCGAGCGTGCTATCGCACAAGATCGTTCGGAAACTATTCTCATCGTCGCCAAGGCCGTTGGCTTATCTTGGGCTGCGGCTAAGGCGGTCCTCCTGCTTCGTGCCGGCGACCGCGGCATGTCTACTCAGGCGCTTGATCAATGTAAAAAGGTTTTCGATCAGCTAAACCGCAAGACGGCGCAAGAGGTGGTGGAATTTCAGCGCCGGCGTCAAGAGACCGGAAGCAAGGCCCGCTGAAACACCCGATCAATCCCATCGCGCGGGATGTGGAACATTACACTCTTCGGAACGGTTTCAGCGATCGCTACGGGCGGTCGACGTCGTCAATAAATTGAGCGGAAGGCTTATTTAATCGCGGGAGGTTGGTTTTCGTTTACGAGTTCGAAGACCCGCCTCAAACCACCGGTCATTTCGGGCAATTGCTCGGGCGATAGCTTGCAAAACGGCTCCGATCGCGCAAGGAAGAGTGCATCGATGTGGCATACGATCATCGCCTTATCGTAAGCCTTTCCCGCCTCGATGGCCTGAAGCATCTTGCAGAGGTTGTCGGCAATGAACGTGATCAGCGCGTAACCCATGGTCGTGCCGATGTCCCTTAATTCGGAACAACTGGTGTAGGCACGCTTGTGCCAGGTGTGATTAAAAGGGCGGCCTTCCGACTCTTGAATGGCAGAACGCAATTGCTCTAACGTTTGATCGAGCCAGCTAATAAAATCGGGCTTTAATTCGTCGACGTTTTGTTGAGCCTGGTCGATCGCTTGCTCGCGGGTCACGCCACCCGGTCGTCGGGCAGCTTGGGCGAAACTAGTATCAACTGTAAAGATGCGGGCTGCTGTCTTCGCCGGTTTTGCCATTACGAGTTTCCCGTTCGAACGGCGCTAAAGAGGTTGTCAATATCATCTTGTGCAAGAGCAGGGCCAACGTCTTCTGCGATCTCAATCGGATTGTCGCCTTTGCGGCGCCCGACTCCGTTCGGATAACCTTCAATTTTGAATCGCCTATCCGGTCCAAAATATGTTGCTGTATCGATAAATGGTCGAGACGTGTAGGCCAGCCAATAAATTCGATCATAGAGAGTCTTAGGAGAAATCGGTTTGGCTATCACCATATTTGCACCAGCGTCCCGGCAACTTTTGATCGATCCCTCGCTTGGATTGCTGGACATGATGAGAATCGGGATGGTCCGGTTCTCATTGCGTTCATTAAGCCGTATTGTGCGCGTGAGTGCTAAGCCGCCCTTTTCAGGGATCAATTCGTCGCAAAGCAGGATATCAATCTTCTGATTTGTCAATGCGCCCAGAACTTGCAACGAACGGTCAACTTCCAAAAATCTGTTAGCGCCAAAACCACGCAGTATTCCAACAATGACACGGCGCGTATAAGCGCTTGGATCGGCGATAAGAATCCTTAAGTCGCGGAGATTGACCGAGGGAGTCGACATTTCGAATCCAGCGAAATTCGGCACATATTGCCGGTCGCGGGGGTCGGGGCGGTTATCGAAAGTTACCGAACGTTAACGAACGTAAAGAGGCTTGGTTAAATTACCGTTAAAGAAAAGTTTGCGGATGATTGCGAAGCTTAGGTCGTGTAAACGGAGCGGCGCAGTCGACTTCCGACAGCATGTTATTGCCGACGATTGACAACCCTTAATCCATATGGACGTGGACGATGGATTGGACACGTAACATGTTCAGGCTTTGTCGAGCGTCAAATTGAGGAACGGCTTTAGCTCGTTGGGTAGGTCTTTCCGCTTCGCAATCGCTTGGGCCAAAGGTTTGTCGGTGCGGCTTCGATTGATCAGTTTTGCGTAGCTGACCTCGGACAAGCAGGCCCCTTCGTTTTTGGCGACCATGTGGGTCACTTCCGAATTGCCGCGATCAAGTAGTGCATCTGTAACGGGCTCGCTAATTCGGGGTCGGCCAGCAATTGCCAAAAGATGATGGGGGCTTTTCGTTTTGGCGACATGGATTAATGCGTCGTCCGGAAGCGCGCTAGATTGCTCGAGAAGCGGCCGAGCTATTGCGATGTTGTCGTCCGATGATAAGCGGCGTGCTACGCTCATTGGCGGGTGCTCTATCGGCGCCAATCTAACGCTCAAACTGGCCAATTCCGCTGGCTCGTTCGAAACGATCAAGCGGCCGATAACAGCGTCGAATACGGCGACATGGTCGGCAGAAAGGTGCCTTGGTCCATCGACAAATAAGTCGGTCATGGCACGCAGCATCGCCGAATGACTCGAAGACGGCTTTTTTTCCAGCGCCGTTTCGAGCTCCGCGATAATTGCGTTGGTAGGGAGCATTATCCGTCTGCTCACAGTAGTCTAATGTAAATACGCATATCATAGGCCACAATTGACAAGATAAACCTAATGCTTGGCTGCCGGCGCGTCTTGGCCGCCTACTACAAAACGCACTGTTGCGGTTACACGATAAATGTTCGGCGCGCTGGCCGCCGATTGGTCGGACGGGATCGTTTGTTTACAATTTATTAAGCCCTGCGGACAGTGTTGCTCATCGCATACGGCACGCAAAATAGGTCACCATCGGCCACCGGCACGTCACGCATGACGAGCCGCCTGCACCGATGTCGCAGGGCGCTCGCGTCTCTCGTGTCGCGCTTCTTGTTGCTGCGCAGGAGATCCAGCCGGGTTGCCTGCTGCCACAAAATCCGTGTTGAAAACAAACGACCTGTCACGAGACGATCCAGCGCCGGAATTGCGTGGGCTGGCCATTGGGGCAGCCCGTTTGCGTCGCTCTGCTTCGGCGAAGGATGGCCCTCCCTTGCGTGATGTCGTGGCAATCAGAACCGGCCGCTAGGCAAAGTCGATAACGCCGAAGCTGCCGCTTGCCCCGTCGGGCTATGCCCGCCGTGCTAATGAACCCTCCTCGAACTCTCCAAAGCATCGAAGTTAATAAATCCTAAAGCGTTTTCCGGTCATGTTCCGGACCTTCCATGGATCAGGGAGCGTCGCCATGCCCGGCTTCAGACTCAGCTCCAAGTCAGCCCGCCGCCGACAATTCTTGCGCCTTTTGGGTGGGTCAGCCGCAGCACTTGCATGCAATCCGGCCGCATTCGCAATCGAGCAACAAAACCCGAAGGTCCTGAAGCTCGGCTATATCCTGTCTAGAAATTCCCAGCTTGGTGCGGGCGCGGAGGTCTTTGCCGATGAAATCTCCAAGCGCACGAGCGGACGATATCGAATCGATCAATATCCGGATTCAGCTTTGGGTGGCGAAGTCGAGATGTTCAAGGCGGTTCAGTTAGGAACGGTCGACCTCGCTTTCATTACCGGTGCACCGCTGCCGAATTTCGTCGCCGATGTCGGCGTATTCAACATTCCGTTTATCTTCCGCGATGTCAATCACGCTCACGCGGTGCTCGACGGACCGATTGGCAAGTCGTATCTCACAAAGTTCCGCGACAAGGACCTGATCGCGCTGGCGTGGGGCGAAAACGGAATGCGGCATTTAACGAACTCGCGGCACGAAATCCGCACTCCGGATGACTTGAAAGGTTTAAAGTTGCGCATTCCGCAATCCAACGTAATGCTCACAGGATTTAAGGCTTTGGACGCAGACGTCCACGAATTGCCATTTCCGCTCGTTTACGCAGCGCTGCAGTCCGGACAATTTGACGGCCAGGAAAATCCCATCGCCACGATCATATCCTCTAAATTCTTTCAAGTGCAGAAGTACCTGACGCTGTCCGGGCACGTTTATGATCCAGCGATACTCTTCATGGCGGTCGATACATTCAGTGACCTTTCGGCCGAGGACAAATATTCATTCGTAGAAGCCGCGAAGCTGGGCGGGGCGGCTTCGCGCCGATTTGCCGCCGCGGCGCAGAAAGATGGCGTAGCGCAGCTGATGAATTCGGGCATGCAGGTTGTTACCAAGATCGATAGCGCCAAGTTCGCGGCCGCAATGGCGTCGGCAAATCCGATCTTTGCCCGGCAGTTCGGAAGCGACGTGATTGCGCAGATAAAAGCGTATAGCTGACGAAAGGGTCGAACGAGAACGGCGGTGGGGCGATTCCTTTCACTCTTGGCACTTGATCGGCTGTCAATCCTGCAACGCGTTGCCGGTGGGATGGGTATCATCCTGTTGTTGCTGGCCGGACTCTCGGTTTATTCCTGGCGAACCATAGCCGAAGTTTACAATAAAGCAGACTATGTCGAGACGAGCGTGACCGAGGCCGCGGCAATGATCGATTTTGCCGCCCAGGTGAGCGAAACACGCACGCAGGTCACACAGTACACACTTTCCGAGAATGACAACGATTTGCAGATTGCGCAGCGCTCTCTCGGCCGGCTTGAGAAAGAGGTTCAAACTATCACCAAAGCCAATGCCCCGGTGAGCGCCAATGACGACGCCGTTATGGGTAGGCTACGAAGCCTCGCCGACCGGTATCGCGATTCCGTGGCGGCGACGATCGAGGCCGTTAATGCGAGGCGTGCCAACGGCGCAAAACTCGTGCAAAGTGCGACCGAGCTGAATACGACGGTCGCGGCTATTGTCGAAACCCTCAGTCACGACACCGACAACGCCGGCGCTTTAGACGACGCGATTCGATTGATGGAGTCCTTTCATAGCAGCGACGAGCGGGCGATGCGATTTCTAGCGCTGCGGAACCCCGCCGATTCGGACATCACGCGCGTTGACATGCAGGCGATGAGTCGCGCGCTGCAAGCATTACAGGCTCGCAAAATCGACAATCGCCGCGTCCAGCGTTTTCTGAACGCAATTTCGGAACCGTTCGACCGGTACCAAGCTGCCGTGGATGGTCTTGTCGCGGCCACCGACAGATGCGTTCGCGCTACAACCGACCGAAGAGCCGCTGCAGCGGCGCTGATAGAAGCAACCAACCAAATCCGCCTCGCCACGACCGAAGCGCAGCTGGGCACGGTTGGCGCCATGCTGTTGACTGTAACTTCGACGCGCCGCCTCAGCTATCTGGTATCGACGCTTGCGATTATTGCCGGGCTGGTTCTGGCCTTTGTTATCGGCAGAGGCATCGCCCGCCCCATCGGACAAATGACTGACGTCATGCGGGCGCTCGCGGATGGCACAACCGACCTCGTGATTCCTTATGCCGGACGACGGAAT
Organism: Xanthobacteraceae bacterium; assembly: GCA_030040825.1. Taxonomy (GTDB): domain Bacteria; phylum Pseudomonadota; class Alphaproteobacteria; order Rhizobiales; family Xanthobacteraceae; genus BOG-931. The sequence continues at coordinate 1,877 of JASHSY010000120.1, read as the reverse complement.
GAAATCGGCGCCATGGCCGATGCAGTACGCGTATTTAGAGACAACAAGATAAATGCCGACCGCCTGTCGGACGAAAGCGCGGCTGAGCGGCACCAAAAACAGCGACGGGCTAAAATTATAGATGACCTGAATCGCCGTTTTGAGATTGCAGCCACAGATCTCACGTCAACATTAGCATCTGCGGCCGCCGGTCTAAAGCATAGCGCAGAAACGATGTTTGGACGGGCAGGACAGGTCGGCGAAATATCAGGGAACGTCAAAGCTGCCGCGCAGAAAGCTTCCGCCAACATCGAAGCGGTCGCCCATGCCACGGAAGAGCTTTCGTCGTCTATCGATAACATAGGCCTTAGTGCCATCAATTCATCGACCCTTTCGACAAGGACGACGGAAAGCGCTCATTCCACGAACAAGGCCGTACAGGCATTGGTGGCCGACGCCCGAGAAATCGAAAGAGTGGTCAGCATCATCAAGCAAATCGCTGAACAAACCAATCTTTTGGCGCTCAACGCGACGATCGAAGCGGCGCGCGCCGGCCAGGCTGGACGCGGCTTTGCGGTGGTGGCTGGCGAGGTCAAGGCCCTTGCAGCACAAACCGGCAGGGCCACGGAAGAAATCGAAGCCCAAGTCGCAAGAGTTCAATCAGTCACCGCCAACGCGGTCGCCGCAATCCAGGATATTGTGGCAAGAATTGGCGAAATGAATGTCATAGCGACGTCGGTCGCGACGGCTGTGGACCAGCAGCGGATCGCGGCCCGCACCATCGCTCAAAATGCCCAACAGGCGCTATCAACCGCAATGGAGACCCTGCACGCTCTCGCCAACGTTGAGGACGCAGCTACAGCGACTAAAATTGAAGCGAACCAGGTGCTTGGTGCCGCCAATGCGCTGTCCCGCCAGTCCGACGATCTGCGCGTTGAGTTTGATGAATTTATTTCGGGCGTTCGAGCGGCTTAGGGCGACGATCCATAGTTCGCGGTGCCGTTCGGAAAGAAATTTGCTCCGTTCTAATTCGGCGGCGGGCCTCGACCGACATAACCTCCTCAAATGTTTGCCGGCATCTTATCGGCATTACTCCGCAGCCGAAGCCGGCGCAATGGCTGTTGCGACGGCGGGCGACAGATACGCTCCTTGGTAAAGCAACTCGCGCTGGATTGAGCTGATCAGGATATCACGCGGTGAAGTGCCGGTGCCCGCCGCAAGAGCAGCCGCAACTCCGGCGGCTTGGCCGGTGAGCCAACATTGCGGGATCTCTCGTAGAAAAGTGTGGGAACTCGCATCGCAAGCGACGTGGCGGCCGGCGCCCAATATGTTGTCGAGCTTCTCAGGCACCAAGGCTCCGTAGGGGACGGAGATATTCGGGAATTTCGGCGACAAGGACGTGGATACGCCGATTTCGTCATCCCAAACCTGGCCGCTGTCCCACTGCTGGCGGGTTACCTTGCGCATACCGGCGAGCCGCCGGCTGTGGCGAACGCCAATCTGCGGTGCGCCGAGCATGAGGAAGGCGTCGCGAAAACCCGGACCCGCGGTGCGGTAGACGTCGAGATGGCCGACTGCGAGTTCGCGCGACCGTAACTCCACCGCGGTCAAGTCTTCGACGTCGACGGCGCTGTATCCGGCAAGGCGCGGTCCCAAGAACAGCGCCACATCGTTGCGCCACGATACGAACGGCTTCTCGAAGAATTTCACCTGATTGCGACCGTATTCCATAAATGCCGCGAATGCGGCCGGTTCTTCGCGGCGGAAAGCAAGCCAGCGTTCCATATCGACACCGCCAAACAGGAAAACAGTATTCATGCAGTGATGAATGTCGGTGGCGTCGATATCGGACTCGCATTGCGCGCCGGACCTGGCGATCAAATCCGCGTCGCCCGTGG
>JASHSY010000119.1 GCA_030040825.1 Xanthobacteraceae bacterium | reverse complement strand
GTCGTCATTGTCCCGCTAAATTGGCCACCTCTGCGACCATGATATAAATCCGCTCTAGGCAGTTACGGGCCGGAGTAATCAGACAATGGCCATCGGCGGTTTGCCGACGAACGCCGCATTTGCCGGCAAGAATGTTCGGACGGCGTTGACGAACGTGTTCGCCGGCGCGATTTGCAGCGTCCTGTCCGTCGCATACTGCCTGTCCTACGCCGCCCTCATTTTTACCGGTCCGATCTCGCATTTGCTGGCCTACGGCGTGGCTGCAACGTTCTTGTCTGCTGCGATCGGCGGGGCCGTCGTCGCATGGCGCAGCTCTCTTCCATTCGCGATCGCCGGACCGGACAGCTCCATTTCGGTCGTCATCGCGGCAATGGTCGCGACCGTCGTCCATCGCGTCGCTGCGCGCGGCGGCACTGGCTTTCTTGAGCCGACGTTGATCGTTATGTCGCTATCGACCGCGCTTACCGGCGTTCTTCTCTGCGTTCTTGGCTTCACTCAGGCGGGCCGCGCCATCCGCTTTGTGCCTTATCCGGTAATCGGCGGTTTTCTCGGCGCTACCGGCTGGCTGATGATGATGGGAGCGGTGCAGGTGGTCACCGATCAGCCGGCGGCGCTGACGAACATCGGCACCTTCATCAATCTCGGACTCATCGCCAAACTCGCCGCCGGCGTGTTAGTCGCGATCACACTGCGTCTTTCGCTCAGCCGATCCAAAAGTCCCCTCATTTTGCCGGGCGTCTTGTTGCTCGCGCTCGCTGCAACCTACTTCGTGATCCTTTTAAGCGGCTCATCGTTCCACTCGGCTCAGACCGATGGATGGATGTTCCCTACCCTACCCGTGGCGCATCTGACGCTGCCGTGGAAAGCAAGCGCGCTGCAAAGCTTCTCCTGGTCGATACTTCCTTCTCTCGCCGGTGATCTACTCGCCATCATGTTCGTCACCGTCAGCACCTTGTTGCTCAATACCACCGGCATCGAGCTTGCGACCCGCAGTGAAGCCAACATCGATCGTGACCTGAAAGTCTTGGGATTGGCGAATATCGTTATTGCGGCGATGGGCGGATATGTGAGCTGCACGTCGCTCAGCCGCTCAATCCTTGTCCGAACTGCCGGCGCGACCACCCGATTAGGAGGCTTTACCGTAGCGGCGGTGTCGGCAGCCATTCTCGTCGCGGATCCGTCATTCCTTGGCTACGTGCCGAAATTTATCCTCGCGGGCCTGTTGTTGTTCCTGGGCGCCGGTCTCGTGCAGCAATGGATCGTGCAATCGGCGCGCCAGTTGCCGCTTATCGACTATCTCTCGCTGCTCGCCATCGCCTTGCTGATTATCAATTGGGGCTTCGTCGCCGGAGCGCTGATTGGCGTCGTGATCGGCTGCGCAACCTTCGCGCTCAGCGCCAGCAGGGTAAGCGCGATCAAGTTCGGCTTCGACGGCTCGGAATACCGCTCTTCGCTCGATCGGGGCGCACATGAGCAGGCTTTACTCGCCGTCCACGGCCGCGAAATTCAAGGCATGGCCCTGCAAAGCTATCTGTTCTTCGGCTCGGCCAACAGGCTCTATCAGCATGTCAAGGCGCTGCTGGCGCGGCAGCGCGGATGCCGCTTCCTGATCTTCGACTTTCGTCGCGTTACCGGCCTCGATTCCTCGGCCATACAAAGCTTCTCGCAAATCAAGCAGGCGGCGACCGAAGCGGGCGCTTGTATCGTACTGGTCAATTTGTCGCCGGAGCTGGAGCGGCCGTTTCGTATCGCGCGTTTCATTTCCGACGATGTCGGCATCGCCTCCGACCTCGACCGCGCGCTGGAGTCTTGCGAGCAGGCGATCATCGAAACCCACCAATCCGAGACCGCGAGCACGCGATCGCTACATGCCTGGTTTTCCGAGGCGCTTGGCAACGCACGGCTGGCCGATAGTTTGGTCGAAAACTGCCGGCGCCTCGACGTTAACGCAGGCGACATCATCGCTCGGCAGGGCGACGCGGCCACGTCGATGCATTTCATCCTTGAGGGACGCGTCGGCATCATCGTCGACCTGCCCGATGGACGCACGACGCGCGTGCGCAGCCTCGGCCGTCACACGACGGTGGGGGAAATGGGTCTAATCGCCAGCGCGCCACGCAGCGCGACCATCCAAGCGGAAGCCACCAGCGTGCTTTATGAACTCGACGCTGAGGCGTTTGAACGCATCAAGCGCGATCAGCCCGCACTAAGCCAAGCTTTGCTCGCCTACGTTATCAAGGTAATGACCGAACGGCTGACCTTTGCCAGCCGACTGATTGGCGTCCTGCAACGCTAGCACCGTCCGCTTTGTTATTTGCGGCGCCGGCGCTGCTGACCCAAACCCATTTGCTTGGCGAGCTGCGAACGCGCCGCGGCGTAGTTCGGCGCTACCATCGGATAATCGACCGGCAAACCCCATTTCTCGCGGTAGCGTTCAGGCGTCATATCGTACTGGGTGCGCAGGTGACGCTTCAGCGATTTGAATTTCTTACCGTCCTCAAGGCAGACGATGTATTCGGGAGTAACAGAGCGTTTGACAGACACCGCCGGCTTGAGTGCCTCCGGCGGCGCCATGGCTGCACCATTCGAAATCCGTATCAGCGCGGCATGCACCTGACCAATCAAGCCCGGTATTTCCGCGGTTGAAACCGTGTTGTTGCTCACATAGGCGGAGACAATGTTGGCAGTCAGTTGAATGTAACTGCTGCTGCTCTCACTCGGATTCTCAGCCATGTCAGGCCTGATTTCTAAGAGATTTTGCCGTCGCCCCCGCGCCGGATCGATCCGCTGCCCCACGCACAGTCAGCGTATAGGCAGTTAGGAACGGTTCTAAAGATATAGGACTTCAGAATAGAGAGCAATAAAGGGAGTTACGCCGGCACGATGATCCAACAAATAAGATTGTATTCCACAGAATTTCGGCTTCTGGAATAATTGGACGGGGCGACCTTTAAGCAATCCCGTCAGATCTCGAAAATCGCTAGGCGCCGCTATCGATGTGTTCGCGGAGGGCCGTGATTGAGCCGAACCGCAGCGTCCCTTGCGGCAACTGTGCTTCGATCGATCCGTCCGAATAGAGCGTGTAGGCCATCCCTTCGACCACGCCCGACTTGAGAACGGACACCGTGCCAGCCGGACGCGCGGCCGCGGGAAACTCCAGTTCGGGAGCCTGGGCCGGTTTTCCAGCCGCCTGTGGTAGTGGGGCAGCGACGTGGACCGAAGCGGGTCGGCTATCGCGGCGCGATTTCCCGGACAAAAAAGTGGTCAGGCCCGAGACGCGCGTCGCGTCGGACGCTGCGCGAGGCTTGATGTCGAACCGCGGCCCTGCACGCGCCGGTGATGCCCAGTTCGCGCCGCGACTGACGCTGGCGGCGACGGACTGCTTGACCTCTACGCTTTCTTCTTCAGCAATCGGGCTATGTTCTGCATGCTCCGGCAGGGTTGGGAATTTGACCGGAGATTCCACAGCTATTTCGTCGGCTGACACCGGCTTCGATCGGACGTCAGCGGCCGGCAAGCCGGTCTTGTGTTTGGTCGGGAAGGGAAGGCGAACCGATGGCTCGGCGCTTTCGGAAGTGTTGGCATCGCCCCCGCCGCTTGTCAGCGGCATAGGCCTCATCACCAAAGCGCGCTCGATGCGTCGCAATTCACGAACGGCGAGCCCCATTCCAATCAGGAGAAACCCGCCGATGACAGCGACCGTGCCGGGGGTGATTGCTTCGGCGAATGTTCCGTCACGAACTGTCAACCCAGAAGCAACAAGGATTGCGCCGGCGATCGTTGTGACAATACCCAAAAGCAACAAAATCAATGGCATCACGCCGCATCCCCGCCCCTACGCAGCCATTTCGGGCATCGAAGGAAAGGCATTTTGCGAGCCCTTACGGCGGGGCGCAAGAACATAAAATGAGCTGTAGACTCGGGCTCGCCGCAACGGCACGACAAGCGCTCGGTGTTTTGCCGCCAGCGACGACCGCCGGCACCGCCGTTAATCCATTGCGGCATATGAGAAATCGATCGGGCCGCCGCTCCTCTCGGCGCGCGTCATTGGGCCCCGCCCCCGGACCCATTGCCCCGACCCGGCGGTTAAGTCTATTTAGAAGAAACCCTGGGCTCCCCAGGCGGTTTTACACGCAAACCCACTTTCCAACCCGCTCACTTTGAGGAGTAGACCAATGGCTTTCACTCTGCCCGAACTGCCTTACCCCTACGACGCGCTCACCCCGCATATGTCGCGCGAAACGCTAGAATTCCATCACGACAAGCATCATCAGGCCTACGTGACGAACGGCAACAATCTCGCCAAAGGGACCGAGTGGGAGAACAAGCCCCTCGAGGAGGTGGTGAAAGGCACGTTCGGGAAAAATGCCGGCCTCTTTAACAACGCCGGCCAGCACTACAACCACATCCACTTCTGGAAGTGGATGAAAAAGGGTGGCGGCGGCGACAAGCTTCCAGGCAAACTGGAGAAACAAATTATCGGCGACTTGGGCTCGATCGCCAAGATGAAAGAAGATTTCGCACAAGCGGGCGCCACGCAATTCGGCTCCGGCTGGTGCTGGCTTGCGGTAAAGGACGGCAAAATCACAGTCACCAAAACCCCGAACGGAGAAAATCCGCTCGTCCACGGCGCTAAGCCGATCCTAGGCTGCGACGTATGGGAACATTCCTATTACATCGACTATCGCAACCGCCGGCCGGATTACCTCAAGGCGTTTCTCGACCATCTGGTCAATTGGGATTACGTCGCCGAGATGTATGAAGCCGCTGTGAAATAGTGCGTTCGACGAAAAGCGGGGCCGTTCGCCCCGCTTTTTTTTGCAAGACCAAGCTCAGGCCCTTTGCGCTGCGTGCGCATACTCCCAATAGAGCTCACGCGCTTTGCGATAAACGGGACCCGGCCGCAAGGTCCGCTCGTCAATGCGCACGATCGGCGCTACCTTGGTGTAATTCCCGGATGAGAATATCTCATCGGCCGATTGAAAATCGGCATAGCTCAACGTCGTCTCGCTGACGGAGATGCCGGCCGCACGCAAAAGCTTCATGACGCGAGCGCGCGTTATACCTGCGAGAAAAGTACCATTGGGCGCCGGCGTAAGCACGGCACCGTCTTTCACCATGAAAATGTTGGCGGTGGCAAGTTCGGCGACGTTGCCCAACATGTCGCACATCAAGCAATTATCGAACCCACGCGAGCGCGCTTCGGCCATGGCGCGGGCATTGTTAGGGTAAAGGCAACCGGCCTTGGCGTCGACCGGCGCCGATTCGCGCGTCGGCCGCCGATAAGGCGAAAGCGTGATAGCCGTGCCGGTCGGCTTCGGTAGCGGCGCCACATAAAGCGTAAGACACCAGCGCGTTGTATCGGGGTCCAACCGTACCGCGCCTCCGGTTGCGTCCTCCGGCCAATACATGGGGCGGATGTACAGTTCGGCGTCACTTGCAAAGCGCTTCAGGCCTTCACGTGCCAGTCCCAGCCAGGTTTCGAGGGAAACCAGCGGTTTGAGGCCCAAGGTTTTGGCGGAATCGTTGACGCGGGCGAAGTGCAGGTCGAGGTCGGGTGCGGTACCTTCGAAGGCGCGCGCGCCGTCGAATACGGACGTGCATAACCATGCCGCGTGGGTGCGAACGCCCATGATCGGCACATTGCCCTCGCGCCAGTCATCGTCGAAAAAGGTGACGGTCTTCGACCATGTGACGGGGCGGCTCATCGTAACGACCTACGCTGCTTCCCTAGCCTCACTGGGGCCTTCGTCATTGTGCCGAGAGGAGATTGAGCCATGTTGAGCGCTTATGTGTTCGACGCCTACGGAACACTGTTCGATGTCCATGCCGCGATCACACGCCATCGGGCAGCAGCGGGTCCGGACGCCGATCGTTTTTCAGAGATCTGGCGGACGAAACAACTCGAATATACCTGGACGTTGACGCTTGCCGGCCATTATGTCGACTTTTCGAAATTGACCGAACGCGCCCTTGATTTCGCCTTTGCACGTATTCCCTCGGTCGATCGCGGGCTACGGATAAAGTTGCTCGAAGCTTATCTCACACTCGACGCTTTTCCCGATGTCCACAAGGCTCTGACCGGCCTCAAGGCCCGCGGCGCACGCTTGGCCATTCTGTCCAATGGCACGCCGCGCATGTTAACAGCGGCGGTGGACGCAGCGGTCATTGGCGGGCTTTTCGATGGCGTTTTTTCGGTGGATGCGGTTCGCAGCTACAAGCCCAGTCAGAAAGTCTACGCGCTGGTCACCGATTCGCTTCGGATCAAGCCCTCAGACGCCGGATTTGTATCATCGAATCGCTGGGATGTGATGGGCGCGGTGTCGTTTGGCTTCAAAGCCTTCTGGGTAAATCGGTCGCGCGTGCCAGATGAATACCCCGATCAAGCGCCAGAACAGGAAATTCCAAGCCTTACGGCGCTTTTGGACGCGGCTGGCTAACGGGCGCGGTATCCAAGCCCGTCAGGCCGCGTGGCCATGCGAATCAGGTTCCTCGGGATTCTTAAGGGCAGTTACGATCTGCTGCTTGGTTAGCCGGGTGCCGTCGTCACCCTCAATCAACAAAGCAACGCGACCGCTGTCGTTGATATGCCGGGCCCAGCTCATTGCCTCATCGAGGGCGCTGAACTCCTTGTAGAGGTGGCGATCCTTCTCCAGCGGGGAGATGGACTGTGAGCCACGCGGGCCGGAATAGACACGGTAGGTCATCGTCGGGCCTCCTCTCTTTGAAAGCACATCCTCAACACCTAACCATCTGTTGAAAATGCGCCAGCTATGTGTTGCCGCAGGGCGGCGCGGCGCGATGACGCGGGCCAACTATTTCGGCGCTGCAAAAAGCTGATTGCTGTAGCGCAGCGACGCGGGCCGCTAAATGACGATGTAAGCGCGGGTCCAGCACGGCGTGGCAGGTATTGCAGGCGGTGTTGAGATGATCGAACGCGGCACCGCACTTTTAGTCGATGGTCTTCTCCAGTCCAGCGAGCCGCACCCCCGCAGCTTTCTCGACCGTATCGCCGCAAATTGCCGAAGGCACGTTCACGGCGAACGCAAAAAGCCTGCGAAGATCGGTTTCGCTGGGCTCTCCTTTAAAAGACAGCCGACCGTACCAGCGGCATTAGTTCGCCGCCGGCAGGGGCCGCGCACATTGCTTGGGATAGGCTTCGCGGCAAGCCTGATACAACACCGGACACGGCCTTGCCGCCGCGAGCCCAGCCTCGATGGTTTTGACACGCTGGCCGGCGGCGCGTGACTGCCCATCATAGGTGAGCACCGCATCGGCGCGCTCAATAGCCCTGTCGGCCATTAGAAAATGCTCGGCTCCGTCGAAATAAGTCGTAGCGACCTTGATCGCAGCCGTGAGCTTTCTCGTGTACTCGGCGTTGGCTTTGGGGTCGGGCTTGACGACGCGGGCATTGACCGCCGCATTGGTGTAGAGGACGTTGAGCTTGAAATAGATGCCGCCGCACTCTGCGAGGCCGAGCCAGTATGGCCGGTCGTTGAATGGTCCAGATGCAGTGACAATGCTGTCGCGCTTGTCGACGGATACGGCCGGCGTAGCTGGCTCGGCCGGTCGGCGCTGATCGCGTTTGCGCCAACTTTGCGCCTGCACACTCGACGCCGCCACAACGAGCGCCAGCGTGACTGTGGCCGCCCAGACCATCACTCGCGACATAATGTAATTATAACCGGTGCCGGGTCCCGAACTCAAAATCGTTCGACCCACGGCCGCAATTCGATTTCCCAGGCCCAAGCGCTCCGCTGCTGCTGCAACAGATTGAGATAGTTCTGCGCGATTGCGTCTGGGTCGAGCATGCTGTCGGGCCTCTCCGGCGACTCGGGGCGACTGATGCTCCGGATACCGCCGTCGATGACCACATGCGCGATGTGGATACCCTGCGGCGACAGCTCCCGGGCCAGACTTTGCGCGAGCCCGCGGAGCGCGAATTTGCCCATAGCGAAGGGTGCCGATTGCGCATAGCCCTTCACGCTTGCGGATGCGCCGGTAAACAGGATCGCGCCATGCTTTTGCGGCAGCATGCGCTTGACGGCTTCCTGGGCCACCAGGAAGCCGCCGAATGCGGAGACCATGATCGATTTCTCCACTTCGGCCGGAATGAGCTCGGTCACCGGGCCGCGCGTGCGATAGCTTGCGTTGTAAACAACAACGTCGGGCGCGCCGAAGGCAGCTTCGACATCGGCAAAGAGCTTGACGACCTCGGCGTGTTTGGTCGCATCGCAGGCAAAGGCCCTGCCGCCGATCTCCTTTGCCAGTGGCACAAGCTCAGCCGCCCGACGGGCGGCCAGCCCAACGGTCATGCCGGCGGTCTTGAATAGCCGCGCAACCGATGCCGAAAGACCGCCACCCACTCCGACGATCAACGCCGTCCGATACGCCACCTCGGCCATGCCGCCCTCCGCTCCGCGTGTTTCGATGTAAATAAAGCGGCCTAGTCGATCACGGCAATGGCGTTGATCTCGACGAGGCAGCGCGGATCAGTCGCCAGCCGCACAACTTGCACGGTCGTAGTCGTCGGCTTGGCATCGCCAAAATATTCGCCCCAGACGCGATTGAGCGCATCCTGATCGGAAAGATCGGTGACGAAGCGATCCGCGGTCACGATATCGGCAAAGCGTGCGCCGACCGCCTCCAGCCCGCGCTTGAGATTTTCAAGCGCGGCGCGCGCCTGGCCGGCCATATCACGCGGCATGGAATCAAATTCCTCCGGCCGATGCGGATGATGATGATAGACCGGCGCGGCGGTGACACCGGCGAGATATACGGTGGTGCCACCTTTGACCTTGATCGCTGGCGCATAGGGCATCCACATGTCCGGGGCGTCAGGCCAATGAACATGCTCGATGGTCTTGGGCATAGATAAGCTCCATCACTCGATGGCCTCAGCAATGAAACTGAGACGTTACATCCGGAACACCCCGAACTTCGTCTCCGGAATCGGTGCATTGAGCACCACCGAGAAACACAACGCCAGCACGCGGCGCGTTTCGCTCGGCGCAACGATGCCGTCGTCCCAAAGCCGCGCGGTGGCGTAATAAGGATCGGCTTCTTTGTCGAACTGATCGCGAATAGGCTGCTTGAATTTCGCCTCTTCTTCGGCTGACCAAGTCTTCCCCGCCGCTTCGATGTTGTCGCGCCGCACCGTCGCCAGCACGCTTGCCGCCTGCTCGGACCCCATCAACGCCACGCGGGCACTCGGCCAAGTGAATAAGAAACGTGGACCGTAGGCGCGACCGCACATGCCGTAATTGCCGGCGCCGTAGGAGCCGCCGACGACGACGGTGATCTTCGGCACCTGCGCGCAGGCAACCGCGGTGACCAGCTTGGCGCCGTCCTTGGCGATGCCGCCGGCCTCGTAGTCGCGCCCGACCATGAAGCCAACGATATTTTGTAAAAACAGCAGCGGAATGCGCCGCTGGCAGCACAGCTCAATGAAATGCGCGGCTTTCAGTGCACTTTCCGAAAACAAGATCCCGTTGTTGCCGAGAATACCGACCGGAATGCCGTGCAGATGCGCAAAACCCGTAACGACGGTCGTGCCGTAGAGTGCCTTGAACTCATCGAATTCGGATCTGTCGACAAGGCGCGCGATTACCTCGCGGATGTCGAACTGCTTCTTGAGATCGGCGGGAACAATACCGTCAAGCTCATTGACGTCGTATTGCGGTTCAGCCGGCTTGGCGAGCGGAATATCGACGGGTTTTTTGGTGTTCAGGTTGGCGACAATGCGGCGACAAATCTCCAGCGCATGCCGATCGTTCTCGGCGTAATAGTCGGCGACGCCTGACTTCCTCGCATGTACGTCGGCGCCTCCTAGGTCTTCGGCCGAAACCACCTCGCCGGTTGCCGCCTTCACCAGCGGCGGCCCACCAAGGAAAATCGTGCCTTGCTTGCGCACGATGATAGTCTCGTCCGACATCGCAGGCACATAAGCGCCGCCGGCAGTGCACGAACCCATAACGACCGCAATCTGCGGCACGCCGAGAGCCGACAACGTGGCTTGGTTGTAGAAAATCCGCCCGAAGTGCTCGCGGTCCGGAAACACGTCCGGCCATTGCGGCAGATTGGCGCCCCCGGAATCGACCAGATAAATGCAGGGCAGCCGGTTCTCGCGGGCAATTTCCTGCGCCCGCAAGTGCTTCTTCACCGTCAGCGGATAGTAGGTGCCGCCCTTGATGGTCGAGTCGTTGCATACGATCACGCATTCTCGGCCGGATACGCGGCCGATACCGGTGATAATGCCGGCCGCATGAATCGCGTCATTGTACAAACCATCAGCGGCGAGCGGCGACAATTCGAGGAACGGCGCACCAGCGTCGATCAACGTCAGCACGCGGTCGCGCGGTAGAAGCTTGCCCCGCGCCAAGTGGCGCTCACGGGAGCGGGCGGGCCCGCCTTCGGAAGCTTTACTCCGCCGCGCCTGAAGTTCCACGACCAGCGCACGCATGGCGGCTTCATTCGCGCGGAACTCCGTCGAAGTTATATCGACGCTGGATGCTAATGCTTTCACGAGTCCCCCTTCGAATCGCCCTACTCCGCACAAATGATGCAGTCCCACATGAACAAATAGTCAGAGTTCAGTCGCGCGTCGATGCGCTTTTTTCCCCTGCCGGCGAATTCCGTCTAGCGCGCAAATTATCACACGGAACCGAAACTTTCCTGCCAAGCGGGCGTTCGCCGAATGACCGCCTTCGCGTTCGCCGTGAGCGTCAGGCAAGACAGAGGAGATAGCCGAATGAGGACCCAACGAACCACCGTGCTAGCCGGCTTTGCCGCGCTCGCGTTATTGGCCGGAACGAGCTTAGCTTCGGCCCAAGACAAGGCAGACCAGAACGCTGCGCCGCAAACGAAGCAGTCGCAAACGACGGGGCAAATGAACAAAGCCCCGGCAGAGAAGATGGGCCAAAACAGCCAGCAAAAAAACATGGGAGCAGTTGAAGCTCCGAGATCGGCGCAGATGAATGGCAAGAACGCCGCGCAGACGGCCGACAAGCACTCGGCGCGGATGCAGATGAAGAGCACGAACAAGACCGCCAGCGAGAGCAAGACGACGACACGCAATCGAATGGCGCAATCCGAACGGAACAAATTCGGCGCCAAGAAACACGCAATGATGCGGACTGAGAGGTCGAAAGCAAGCCGGACCGCCGAGGAACGCGGCCGCATGACCCGACAGCGCTCATTCGCTCAGCAACGCGGGCGAAATGCTACGCAGGAACGGCAAAATACCGCGCAAAGCGAGCGCAACGGTATGCAGGGCCTGCAAGGCAACGCGTCGGGCATGAGCGTGCAGCTCTCAAATGAGCAGCGCGACCAGATCCGGACGACCGTGCTCAATGGCCGCGACGCACCGCGGGCCGGAAACGTCAATTTTGACGTGACGGTGGGAACGGCAATCCCGCACGGCTTCCGTATCGTACCGGTGCCGGAAACACTCGTGCGCATCGAGCCGCGCTGGCGCGGATTCCGTTACTTCGTCTATCAGGATGAAGTCGTAATCGTAAATCCGCGCGACATGAGAATCGTCGCGGTGGTGATGGTCTAATTCACAACGACCCCTAAACGGAAATGAGGGTGGCAAGAGACGCCGCCCTCATTTTTTTGCCAACGGCTCAGGATGAAAATGCTAGGCCCGCACTTCCTGACGTTGGAAAGTAACGTAACCAATGACAAACAACAGGATAGCCCCGGCAATCATAGCTACGATCTGGGGCCAAACGACGAGAAGGCTTTGTACAAGCGGCAGCGGCGCTCCCGGAATAGAGCCTGGCTGCAATAGCACCAAGCCAAGCGACGCGAGCAACGGTTGCTGTGTCGAGCGAACGGTTGGGTCAAGCAGCACTCCAACAATTTCCCCGAACAATGAGCCAGGCGATACGCGTGCGAAGGCTTGCAGGACGCTGATTTGGGTCAACAGGTCACCGGGCGTCTGTACCGTTTCGGATACAAAGGGCGCGGCCGCGTAGGGCGCGAGCAATGGCCATAGCACAGTGAAGAAAAGCCAGAGGCCAAGCGCAACGAAGGCCGCGGTCGCCGGCGAGCGGAAAACGATCGAGAACAGCAGCGCCAAGCCAAGCCACACGCCGGCATAAACGATGGTTACGACTAGCATCGCCAGGGCGCGTGCGACCTCCTCCGGTCCGGGCGGCAGGCCAAGCGTCAATATTCCGAGCCCGATCACCAGGAGCCACAGAGCAACGAGCATGATGATGATCGTAATCAGGCCGCCGAGATATTTTCCAAACAACAGCGCATCGCGGTAGATCGGCTGCGAAAGAATACGTGAGAGCGTACGCTGGCTCCGCTCGCTGCTCACAAGGTCAAAACCGATGCCGATGGCGACAAGCGGAACGAGAAACGACAGCACCGAAACGAAAGACGGCAATCCCTCCCCCGCACGGGTAAACAGCCGCAGGAACAGAAACGGATCCTCCGCTGACACCTGGCGAATTTGTTGAATGCCAGTATAGACGACGCCGAGTGCAAGCAGGACGACCAGCCATTCCATGACGATCATGCGCATGCCGGTCATGTGGTCCGACAGCTCTTTCAGCGTGACCACGCCCAACCCCGCGAAGGCGGAACCTTCACGCCGCATGGCGCTCTCCGTCCTTCACGCCGGATCGCTCTTGCGCCATGCTTTCAAAATAACGGGTGTAGATGGCCTCTAGGCTCGCCTCCTGTACGCCGAGATATTTCAAGCGGCCTTGCATGGCGACGACTTCGGCCGCTGCCTCAGGTCGCACATCGCGGTCGGAATGCAGACGAAGCTTGCCGATGCCAGTACGCTCGACACCACTCACACCGGGAATCAGCGCAAGGCGGTCGGCAAGCCCGGCGCCGTCCGCCTCGATGTCGACCACGTATCCGCCGCCTAACACCTGCCGGCCAAGTTCGGGCACGGTACCCATCAGCGCGATTTTACCGCCGCTAAATAGTGCGACTCGATCGCAGACACTCTGCACGCGCTCGAGCATATGCGACGAAAGCAGCACCGACACACCCTCGCTCTTAAACGCGCGAATGATGCCAAGAAGCTCGGAAGTGGCGTGCGGGTCGAGCCCGGTCGTCGGCTCGTCCAGGATTGCGATCTGCGCGCCCTTCATCAAAATTTCAGCGAGCCCGAGCCGCTGGCGCATGCCGCGCGAAAAGGTCCCAACGCGCTTTTCGGCTTGCTCGGCTAATCCGACCCGGTCCAACGCCTCGGCAATCTTTTTTTCTCGCACGTCTTTCGTGAAGCCGATCAGGCGGGCCGTGTAGTGCAGATTATCTGCGGCGGTGAGATGATCGTAGAAGCCAACCGTGTCCGGCAAATAACCAACCACGCGCTTGACCGACAACGGCTCGCGCGCAGGATTATGTCCGAGCACGCGGACCTCACCCGACGAAATCTCGGTAAGA
This sequence comes from Xanthobacteraceae bacterium, assembly GCA_030040825.1. Classification (GTDB taxonomy): domain Bacteria; phylum Pseudomonadota; class Alphaproteobacteria; order Rhizobiales; family Xanthobacteraceae; genus BOG-931. The sequence continues at coordinate 13,789 of JASHSY010000119.1, read as the reverse complement.
CCGAGCAACATTAAAATCGTCGTGGTCTTACCGGCGCCATTGGGCCCCAGCAAGCCAAAGATTTCCCCGCGCCCGACCTTGAACGAGATGTGGTCGACCGCGACCGCCTCACCGTAGGTTTTCGTGAGGCCGGCGGCCTCGATGACGGTCTCCTCGCTCATCGCCGACCGAACCTTGCAACGGCCCCCACCATCACCAGCAGTGCAATGCCGATGATGCCGATACCGGCAATACCCCACATTGTGGATGTCGTCACCGTGACGCGGAAAGTCGTATTGGCGGATTCTCCGCGTGCGGAGGCGCGGATCGTCGTCATGTAGTCGCCGGCGATCGCCTTCTCGGTCGGCGTGATTAGCGCCTGCACTTCCTTGTTGGCGTTGGGCGCGATCCGATCGATCGTCTTCGGATCGAAGGTGACTTTCCAGCCGCTCGGCGCCGAACCCGTAAGCTCGACATTTTCGGCGGCAGCAGTTCCGGTATTGGTGATAACCACCGGGATGCTGGTCTCTTTTCCAGCGGAGGCATGCGCAGACACCAGGCCCTCGCGCCCGCTAATATCGAGCCGCGGTTGTCCGGTAATATCCATGGTTAGATCGGCTGTCGCGACCGCGTCCTCCGCACCGACGCGTGCTTCGACCTTATAGCTCCCGGCCGCAGCCGTATTCGGCGGAGTGACCTTCAGTTTGACGTTTTTAGTCTGGCCCGGATCGACCGGCACCGCGTTCAGCTCCTGGCTGCCATAGCCTTCGGTGAAGGACGCGTCGAAATACTGAGGCGTTTGCGCTGACAAGCTTACGGTGAGCTTCTTGCCGCTGTCGTTTTTGATTCCGAGTTGAAACTCGAAGGAGGATTTCGAGTTGCCGCGCAATTCAGGAAGCTGCGGCGTGAGCGTCAGCTTGGCCGGCAAGTCCTTGGCGAGCGTGATCGCGATCGGCAGTTGCACGGTCGTAGTACCGCCGGCGGCCTTGATGGTGAGCGTTTGAGTCCCGACGGTGGCGTTTTTCGGCACATCGAGCCGCAGTTCAAGCGAGACGCTGGAATTGGTCGCCGGCATCGCCGCGGCAATCGGCTGACCACCGCCCATCAGCGTGGCTGTCCAACCGGACGGAACATCGGCCACGGACAACGTCAGGCGCTCCGGCGCCAGGGCGTAATTCTGCAACTTCAAATTGACGGTTGAGGTTTCGCCCGGCCGCACCGTGACGGCGGGATAGTCGCTCATCAGATAAATGCCCTTAACGTCCTTGGGCGCGTCTTCGGCCCTGGCAATTGGAGCAAGCAGAGCGGCAAAAGCGACGAGAGCGGCGATAAATCGGTATCGCATTGTTGAAAACTCCCCGTGCAGGAAACGTTTCGGTGCCCCCTCCCACGGCGCGCTCAACGAGCACGGGTGAGCAGACCGTCATTGTGGGCGCAATCGTGACAAAATCATGCAAACGGTAGCCTCTTTGGCAAGGCCTGCGGTAGAGAGCCGCAGTTTAGCGTTAAATTGCGCCGATGCGTCGCAGGTCAGAAATCAGCGCCGGTCTGGTGGCGTTCCGTCGCCGGAACGGCATCGAAGTGCTGCTTGCGCATCCTGGAGGGCCGTTCTGGACCAAAAAGGACGACGGCGCATGGACCATTCCCAAAGGCGAGGCTGAACCGGGCGCCGACCTGCTGGCCACAGCTCAGCGAGAATTTACCGAAGAGACCGGGCTCGTTGCCGCCGGCGACTTCACGCCGTTAACGCCGGTCAAGTTGAAAAGCGGCAAGCTTGTACACGCTTTTGCGTTCGAGGCCGACTTCGATCTCACCAACTTTACCAGCAACAGCTTCGACATCGAATGGCCGCCGAAATCGGGGCGGCGCCGGAGTTTTCCGGAAATCGATCGCGTCGCCTACTTTGCTCTGTCGGCGGCAATGATCAAAATCATCGCTTATCAGTTGCCGTTGTTGCGCGAGCTCAGCGAGCGTATTGGCTATTCCCGCGGCACGTCCGGATAATCGACCTCGTCGTCCGGAAGTATCCACGGTTCGCGGCGGGCTGCGTCGCACCATTCATTCCACGCCGGCAGCATCATGTGCGCATTCATATAGTCGCGCGTCGCCGAGCTCACTTTAATCGCATACGTATGAAAGCGCGAGACGACCGGCGCATACATAGCGTCAGCCGCACCGAACGCACCGTATAGAAACGGACCAGCCTTACCGTAACGCGACCGACATTCGTTCCAGATAGTCTCGATGCGAGCGACATCGGCAGCGGCGGCGACGTCAATTGCGCGCGGGATGATCGGGCGCTGGATATTCATCGGCAATTGTCGGCGCAAAGCCTGAAAACCAGCGTGCATTTCCGCGGCGATTGCGCGTGCGCTCGCACGCGCATCCGGCTTTCGCGGCCACAACCCTGCGGCGGGAAATTTCTCGGCGAGATATTCCAGGATCGCAAGCGATTCCCAAATATGTGTTTCGCCATCGACAAGAACCGGCACCTTGCCGGCGCCGCTTATCGCCAGCAACCGTTCTTTGAAATCGACGGCGTCAAGCGAGATCAGCGTCTCTTCAAAGGCAATTCCGGCCACTTTCATCGCCAGCCACGGCCGAAATGACCAGGACGAGTAGGTTTTGTTGCCGATAACCAGATGCAGGCCCATGAGTGTCACTCGCAATTGCGCGTGCGACATCAACACACCGACCCGGCTCAGGCAAGCCAGTCGCCGTTTACACAATGCCGGCCATGACGGCGACGAAGGAAACAAGCAATACAGCCGTCGCCGCAAACACAACCGCGACTGCGATCTCGAGCCAGGCGCTCGACTTGTGTGTCATCTCACGCGCGCTCTGTTGCGCCTCGACAAGCGCAATAGGCAATTCGGTTGACATCGTTGCTTTTCCCCAACGGGAACCGTCGTACCCCAAGAGCTAAGAATCTTCCGCCACCGATTGCGGATTGGTTAACGCCGATCGCCGTCGTCCCCGCCGATGCGGCAGGAAGCGCTTTGCCGGATTTACGGGCTAGGAAACAGCGTGGTCGTCTTACCGGCGATCCAATAGGCCAAAAGACCGATCCACTCGTGCGCGGCTACATCGGTCTGTCCCAGTCCTGCGCTCAGCAAAGAAAACGGCCGCATGCTGTCGATTGGCCCGGATGTGCGCCAATCGACCGGGTAGGCCTCGACCGGGAAATGTGCGGCGCGGAAAGCGGCTATCGCCCGCGGCATATGCGCGGCGGACGTGACCAGGAGCCAGTGCTCGCCGGGCTTCGGATTGGCAATGAGGCGTGAATAGGCGGCATTTTCGATGGTATTGCGCGACTGTTTCTCGGCCGTGATGCGGTCACGATCAACGCCGAGGGCCTGCAATTCGCGCACGGCATACTCAGCCTCGATACCTTCACTAAAAATGAGGGTGTTGCTGCCGCCGCTATAGATGATGCGCGCGTTCGGGTAGCGGCGTGCCAGTTCGGCGGCGGCAGTGATGCGTTCCGCATTTTCGTTCAGCGCTACTGCACCGCGCGCCGCCGAGATGTCCGGGTAAATGGCCCCACCCAACACCACAATTCCGTCGGGTGGACCGTGCGAAGAATCCCACGGGGGAAACCGCTGTTCGAGCGGCAGTATCAGCGCGTTGCCCAGTGGGGACAGTCCGGCCACCGCAATCAGTACGACACTGGTCACGATCAGCCAACTGGCGAGGCGCCTGAATCGGGTCAGCAAAAGAACGAGGCCGAGCAATCCGATCACGATCAATACGTTCGACGGCACGGTGAAGAAGGCAAGCATCTTCGAGGCGGCGAAGAACATCCGCCACCTATGCGCTTGTGGTGCGTATGTCGGCGCTCACGATCGCGACTTTCGCCAGGCGGCGTACCGCGCCTTCGCTTCATCGTTCGGCGGGTAAAGACCGGGCAACTTCACGCCGTTTTCAACTTCGCTGAACACCCAGCTTTCGTAAAGCTCGTGCTCGGCGCCTTCCTTGGCGACAAACTCTATCATTGCTTGCGGAATGACCACCGCCCCATCGTCGTCAGCTACGATCACGTCGTCGGGGAATATCGCACATCCGCCGCAACCGATGGGCTGCTGCCAGCCGATGAAAGTAAGCCCGTTCACCGATGCCGGCGCTGCTATGCCGGCACACCACACCGGCAGCGCGCTAGTCAAGACGCCGGAACGGTCGCGTACCGCACCGTCCGTCACCAGCGCCGCAACGTTGCGCTTTTTCATGCGGGCACACAGGATGTCGCCGAATATCCCGGCGCTTTGCACACCCATCGCGTCGGCAACGACGACCGCGCCGGCCGGCATTTCTTCGATCGCCGCCCGCGTCGATATCGGGTTGCCCCAGCTTTCCGTGGTCGCGAGATCCTCGCGCACCGGCACGAAGCGCAAAGTGAAGGCGCGTCCGACGACGCGCTCAGTTTTCGGCAACAGCGGTTTAGGGCCGTTCATCCAACAGCGCCGGATGCCTTTGCGCAGTAACATCGTGGTGATGGTTGCGGTCGTTACCTTGCGCAGAATATCAAACAGCACGTCGCTCATCGCCCATCCTGCCCGGCTCGATCTTTTCTTAGCCAATTCCCGATCCGCTCGACTGCTTCCCGCATATCTCCGCCAGCGCCCGCATAACATAGCCGCACGAAATTCCGACCTCGGGATGGATCGAAATCGATGCCGGGCGTGACGGCTACGCCCGCTTCTTCCAACAGGCGTTTCGCGAACGCAAAGCTGTCGTCCGAAAATCGCGACACGTCGACATACAAATAGAACGCGCCGTCGGCCGGCAAATACGAATCCAGTCCCACACGCGGTAATTCTTCCAACAGGATCTGCCGGTTTTCCTGGTAACCCCGCCGAACGTTTTCCAGTTCAACTCGCCCGTCGAAAGCCGCTTCGGCCGCGATTTGCGACAGCGTTGGCACGGAAATCGCCAGATTTTGCTGCAGCCGCTCGATAGCCCGCACCAGAATCGGCGGCACCACCATCCAGCCGATACGCCATCCGGTCATGCAGAAATATTTGGAAAAGGAATTGACGATCAGCAGGTCGTCGGAAATACGCGCAGCCGTTTCTGCCGCAAACGCGTAGTCCAGACCGTGATAGATCTCGTCGGAGATGACAACAATGCCGGCGTCTTGGGCACAATGGACAACATCGGCAAGCGCCGATGCGGTCATCATTGTGCCGCTCGGATTGCTGGGTGACGCGACGATCACGCCCTTGAGCGGCTTCACGCGATGATGCGCGAGCAAAGCCTCGCCGGTGATCGCCCATCGGGTCGCGGCATCGGTCTCGACGCCGACCGGCTGCGCACCGAGGGCGGCCAGGATGTGACGATACGGCGGATAGCCCGGCAGCGGCACCGCGATGCGATCTCCGGCGTCGAACGCAGCGAGAAAGGCCAGAACAAAGCCCGCCGACGAACCGGTAGTGACGACAATGCGCGCCGGGTCGATGTCGAGCCCGTGCCACTCGGCGTAGGCGCGCGCGATACGCGCTCGTAATGACGGCACACCTAGCGTTTCGGTATAGCGAAGCGGCGATGACAGCGCCGCACGGGCGGCGGTAATCGCCGTCGCCGGCGCGCCCGCCGCCGGCTGCCCCACTTCCATATGAATGATGCGGCGGCCCTGAGCTTCAAGCCGGGCCGCGGCGGCGACCACGTCCATCACCATGAACGGAGGCACGGCGCTGCGCGCCGAAGGTTGCAAGAGCTGTTTTGCCCTCTCAAGCATGCCTATTCCTCGGCGATTCGCCGAACCTGTAACGCCGCCCCGGTGCTGCCGTATTCACGACATTTTGTAGCGCGTTACTTCGCCGTCGCATTGCGGCCTCGTGTTGACCCTCACCGGTTCCGCCCATAGCTTGGTCCTCACACCGAGGGGGCCGCCCGATTTGTCCGAGATGATAGCCGCCAAATCTCCTAGCAAGGCGCTTTCGGCGAAACCAGCGTCCCGAATCGTGGCATTTGCGATCGCCGTTGCGCTCGCCCTGGCGAGTGCGCCCGTCCGAGCCCAGACCGGCTCCTCTGCCGGCGTGCCGATGATCCGGGACGCTGAGATCGAGCAGCTATTGCGCGACTACACCACCCCGATTCTCCGTGCCGCCGGTTTGAGCCAGCAGAACGTGCAGGTGGTGATCATCAACGAAAATGTGTTCAACGCGTTTGTGATGGACGCGCACCGCATCTTCATCTTTACCGGCGCGTTAAAGCAGGCAACCACACCCAATCAACTCATCGGTGTGTTCGCCCACGAAACCGGCCACATCGTCGGCGGCCATCTTTCCAAGATGCGCCAAGAGCTCGCCAACGCGCAGACAGTGGCGATCGTTGCCATGTTGCTTGGCGTTGGCGCCGTGGCCGCAGGCGCAAAATCCGGCAACGTCGGCACGGGGAACATCGGTGCCGCGGCGCTGAGTGCGCCGCAGTCAGCGATAATTCACTCGCTTTTGGCGTACCAACGCGCCCAGGAGGAACAAGCCGACCGCGCTGCGGTTCGCTTCCTGACCATGACGCATCAGTCGGCCAAGGGCATGTACGACACCTTTAAGCGCTTCGCCGACGAGATGATGTTCTCCGCTGCCTATATCGATCCGTACGTACAAAACCACCCGATGCCCGCAGAGCGAATGGCGGCGTTGGCGGAGCTCGTGAAGACTCCGTATTGGGACAAGAAAGACCCTCCCGAGTTGCAGTTTCGTCACGACATGATGCGTGCCAAGCTGTACGGCTTTACGGAGCGGGCCGAACTGGTATTGCGTCGCTATCCGTTATCGGACACCAGCATGCCGGCACGCTATGCGCGCGCCATAGCAACCTATCGCTTCGGTGATTTGCGTTCCGCGATCACGCAGATCGACAGCATGATCGCGGCCATGCCGAATTATCCTTATCTTTATGAGCTAAAGGGACAGGCGCTGCTCGAGAATGGTCACGCGCTGGAAGCGATCGCGCCGCTGCGCCGCGCCGTCCAGCTCGCGCCGAGTCCCGCGTTGATCCAAATCTTGCTCGGGCAGGCGCTGATCGCCACCAACAATCCGCAGATGACGAAGGAAGCTATCCCGCTCCTCCATGCGGCCCTAGCAAAAGAGCCCGAATCCGGTGATGCCTACGAGCAATTGGCCATGGCGTACGGTCACACCGGCGATCTGGCCGATGCCGATCTGGCGTCGGCGCAGGCGGCCTTTGCGCGCGGCGACAACAAGACGGCGCGGGAACTCGCGGCACGCGCCAAGACGAGATTTCCGGTCGGATCGCCCGGCTGGGTGAAAGCGGACGATATCGTCGCCTTCAACAAGGGGAAGCAGAGCCCCCTTCGTATCGGTCAATAAACGGAAAAGGACCATTGCAATGAAATTTAACTCACACGCGGCAGTCCTGGCGGCAGCTGCAATATTCCTCGTTCCGCCCGCAATGGCGCCGGCGCGAGCGCAGACATTCTCGGCTGACCAGCGCGAGGAAATTGGAACCATCATCAAGGACTATCTGCTGTCCCATCCCGAAGTAATGCAGGACGTGATGGCCGAGATGGAAAAGCGCCAGCAGGCGGCGGAAGCCGAAAAGCATCGCACCGCGGTCGCAGAAAACAAGGCCACACTTTTCAGCTCGCCGCACCAAGTCGTTTTGGGCAATCCGCAAGGCAAGCAGACGATGGTCGAGTTCTTCGACTACAATTGCGGTTTCTGCAAACGCGCCTTGCCCGACATGCTTACGTTGCTAAAGACCAATTCGAATCTCAAATTCGTTCTCAAGGAATTTCCGGTGCTCGGTGAAGGCTCGGTCGAGGCTGCCCGCGTTGCCGTCGCAGCCCGCATGCAGGATTCCAGCGGCAAGAAATATCTTGAGTTCCACCAGAAGCTTTTGGGCGGCCGCGGCCCCGCCGACAAGATGCGCGCACTTGCCGTCGCTAAAGAAGTCGGCTTCGACATGACGCGGATCGAGAAAGATATGGGTAGCGACGAGGTAAAGAAAACGATAGACGAAGACCTCAAGCTTGCCGACGAACTCGGCGTCAACGGCACGCCAAGCTACGTCGTTGGCGATGAGGTCGTGGTCGGAGCGGTCGGCCTCGATGCGTTGCGTGAGAAGCTGAGCGCTGAGCAGAAATAGCTCTGCCGCTACGCGTTAACCGGATGTTCGTGCGGCAAAGCGCGCCCGCTAACGAGTTGGTCGGGGCTCAGGCTTCCCCTTTGCGGACGGCTTCCTTATAACGAGGCCACGCCGCACCGCGTACCGGGGCGGTAGCGGGATCCAGCGCGCGAAATGCCGAATACCGTCTATGTCCTGAATGGACCGAATCTTAATCTGCTTGGCACTCGCGAGCCGGAAATCTACGGACGCGCGACGCTCGCCGACGTCGAGAGGCTTTGCCGAGACGCCGCGCGCCAATACGGGCTGGCGGTGGAATTCCGCCAATCTAATCATGAAGGTCAGATCATCGACTGGATTCAAGAAGCGGGCGCCAGGAAAGCCGCCGGGGTCGTCATTAACCCCGCCGGATATACGCACACCTCAATTGCCATCCTGGATGCGTTGCTCGCACTCAACGCGCCGGTCATTGAAGTGCACATCAGCGATATAAATTCGCGGGAGCCGTTTCGGCGCCATTCCTACGTTTCGCAAGCCGCCCGTGCGGTCATCAGCGGACAAGGCATCGACGGTTATGCTCGCGCCATCGCCGATCTCGCTGTGATGATCGGCGCCAAAGATCATGCGAAGGCCTGATCGTGCCGCGCAAGCCGGGGAACCAGCCGATGCCCAAGACGCCAGCGATTGATCACGACGCGATCCGCGATCTGGCGAAGCTGCTTGATGAGACCGGCCTGTCCGAAATCGAGATCGAAAGGGATGGCGTATCAATTCGGGTTGCCCGCAATTTCGGCGCCCCGGTAACGCGGACACGTTCCTCCGAATCGTCCGTTGTGCCGAGTCCCATCACGCTCGCAACGCCGGCGGCCGTTCCGATCGAACCCTTGCAACATCCCGGGCTAGTCGCTTCGCCGATGGTCGGCACCGCTTATCTCGGCCCAACGCCAGGGGCGCGCCCCTTCGTTGAGATCGGTATGCAGGTCAAGCAGGGCGACATTCTGATCATCATCGAAGCCATGAAAACGATGAACCAGATTCCCGCCCCGCGCTCCGGCACCGTCACCCAGATCCTGGTTGAAGACGGTCAGCCGGTCGAGTACGGCGAGCCGCTGATGATTGTCGAGTGATGGCGTGAATTCGCTCCAAAAGCGGCGGCCGCATGTTCGATAAAATTCTGATTGCGAATCGGGGAGAAATCGCGCTGCGCGTGTTGCGCGCCTGCAAGGAACTCGGCATCCCGACGGTGGCCGTTCACTCAACCGCCGACGAGGACGCCATGCACGTGCGGCTTGCCGACGAGAGCGTCTGCATCGGACCGCCGCCAGCCAAAGATAGCTACCTTAATATCCCGGCGCTGCTTGCGGCCTGCGAAATTACCGGTGCTGACGCCGTGCATCCGGGTTATGGATTTCTTGCCGAGAACGCGCGCTTTGCCGAGATTCTCGCCGAGCACAACGTGCAATTCATTGGGCCGCGGCCTGAACATATCAGACTCATGGGTGACAAGATCGCTGCCAAACGTGCAGCGAGGGAACTCGGGATTCCGACTGTACCGGGCTCCGAAACCGGCATTGGATCGGACGCCGAGGCGGCGCGATTGGCGCACGACATCGGCTTCCCGGTAATCCTCAAGGCAGCCGCCGGCGGGGGCGGCCGCGGCATGAAAGTCGTGCGTGCGGAGAGTGAACTCGCAAACGCCATTGCCACCGCTCGCGCAGAGGCCAAGGCGTCGTTCGGCGACGACACGCTTTATCTAGAGAAATATCTCGAACGCCCGCGACACATTGAGATTCAGGTGCTCGGCGACGGCAAAGGGCGCGCCATCCATCTCGGCGAACGCGATTGCTCGCTGCAACGTCGCCACCAGAAAGTCTGGGAAGAAAGCCCCTCTCCCGCCCTCAATGCGACGACACGCGACCAGGTGTGCGAAACCGTCGCACGCGCCATGCGCGACATCAAATATCTCGGGGTCGGAACCGTCGAATTCCTCTTCGAGGATGGCAAATTTAACTTTATCGAGATGAATACGCGTATTCAGGTCGAACATCCTGTCACCGAGATGGTCACCGATATCGATTTGGTCGTGGAGCAAATCCGCGTCGCCGGCGGGAATGATCTCTCTTTGGCGCAGAGCGACGTGACCTTTCATGGTCACGCCATTGAATGCCGCATCAATGCGGAAAATCCGGTTTCGTTTCGGGCGTCACCCGGAAAAATCGTCCACTATCATCCACCCGGCGGGCTGGGCGTGCGGATCGATTCCGCCGTCTACCACAACTACGTCATCCCGCCGTTTTACGATTCCCTGGTCGGCAAGCTCATTGTCCACGGCAAGACTAGGGTCGAATGCCTGATGCGTTTAAAGCGCGCGCTCGACGAGTTCGTTATTGATGGGATCGAAACGACGTTGCCGTTGTTCCGCGCACTGGCGCAGGAAGCGGCAATTATCGATGGCGCCTATCACATCCACTGGCTGGAAGAATTTCTCGCCCGCGGCGCGGTTGACCAATAGCCGGCTCTAAGCCGGCACGCGCTGCGCGGTTTCCCGCACAACGTCGGCAAGTAGCCGACCTACCAACTCCGGAACATAAGGTTTCGCCACGAACAGCGAGCCGGAGACGCGCAGCCGCGGATCGAGGTAATCGACCCGACCGGATGCGTAGACCACCGGCAAATCGGGCAGCATCTCGCGAGCCTGTCGCGCCAATGCAGTGCCGTCGATGCTGCCAGGCAAATTTATGTCGGTGAACAGCACGTCCACGGGGGAAGATTTAAGGAGCCGCAGCGCATCCGCCGCGTTGCTCACCGCCCGAACCGCGAAACCCTGGTCGGATAGCGATTCCGCCACCCACTCGCTGATAAAAAACTCATCCTCGACGAGCAGCACCCGGATCGGCCGCAGCTCGGCGGCGGGCGTTTCCAGTGCGGGGGCTTCCAAGCGGGGCATGCCAGCCTAATGCGCGCTGAAAGAATGCGTTCAAGCTGGCGAAAATCTTAGCGAAAATGTAGTTTAAGGTTGGTTAAGGTCTGGGGTTTGTTCTTGAAAGGGCCGTCTAGCGACGGTTACACCGAACCCATGGCCAGCCGCGAATCCGCACTCGTCGAGATCACCCCGGAGGTGCTGTTAAAGGCCTATGCGTGCGGTATTTTTCCGATGGCGGAAAGTGCCGACGATCCCGCTCTTTATTGGATCGAGCCGGAACGGCGCGGCATCATTCCGCTGGATCGGTTCCATGTTCCCGGCCGCCTCGCCCGCACTGTACGATCAGGCCACTTCACGGTCATGGTCGACCGCGATTTCGATGCAGTGATTGACGGCTGTTCGGAGCCGATGCCGGGGCGCACGCGCACCTGGATCAATATTCGCATTCGCAATCTTTACCGCAAGCTTTATGACCGCGGCGATTGTCACACCGTCGAGGTTTACCGGGATGGCGAACTGGTCGGTGGCCTTTACGGCGTCAGTCTTGGGCGGGCGTTCTTCGGTGAAAGCATGTTTCACCGCGCCCGTGACGCCTCCAAGGTCGCTCTGGTGCATTTGGTCGCGCGGCTAAAGGTGGGACATTACCGCTTGCTTGACACGCAATTCGTCACCGAGCATCTGCGTACTTTTGGCGCGCTCGAAGTGACCCGCCCCGCTTACCACAAACTGCTCGACGCGGCGCTGGTCGGCGAAGGTGACTTTGGCGCATTGGCAGTCGATCGACCGGTCACCGGCGCCGCGATCTTGAGCCTTATTCAAGCCCGCTGAACTCAAGGACACCGGCCCGAGCGCGCACGCGAAGGCGCGCAACAAGCCGCGATCTCAGCGCGTCGATGAACTCGGCGGCGCCGCGTTCTGTTGGCGAGCGGGCGCCGGTTGTCGGGGCCGAGCCGAGGTACGCGGGGCTGGCGTCGGTGCGGGCGTCGGCGACACGACGGGCTCCGCGACTTGGATCGGCGAAGCGCAATCGGTCAGCCAAACGTCGTAAATCGGGTGCTCCACTGCATGCAGGCCGGGACTTGCGGCAAACATCCAGCCCGAGAAAATCCGCTTCACTTCGCCCTGAAGCGTCACTTCATCAACCTGCACAAAGGCGTCGGTATTGGTCGCCTCGGTTGGAGGACGCGTATAGCAAACCCGGGCGGTCACCCGCAGCGCGCCGAATTGCACCGTTTCGCCGATTGCCGCGTCGAAGGAAATGATGCGGCCGGTGATTTTGTCGAGTCCCGAGAATACCGCGCGCGAATTCTCTATCTTTTGGGCCGGCATTTCGGTGACGACCGTATCGTCGGGTTGCGGCGAGGTGTCCGCCGGCTGTGGCGGTGGTGCATTGGCCGGTTGAATGGCCGGCGGCGGCGCGCCGGGGCGCGACCGCTGCACACCCGGCGGAGGATTTGGCGGCACTACCGCTTGGTTTGGCCCTTGCGCGGGCGCAAGCGACGCGCCAGGCGGTGGCGGCAATGGCTGGCTCTGAATGCTCGACCCCGGCGAAGGGGACGGCAGAGGTGCCGGGCCCGGATATTGAACCGGCGGCGGCTGGGGCGGAAACGCCCGCTCTGGGATGTCGGCCGGCGGTCGTGGTGGCGAATCTCCAAAGATGGAGCCAAGCTGCGCGGCAGCTGGTCGCGCTGTGAGCGCCGCGGCGAGCACGGCCAAGACGGCGGCGATACGGAGCATAAATCCCGGGCGCGCGATGAGGTTGAGCTTCATCGCGTTCGCGGCCCCGTTAACATGTTGAGTGAGGCGAAACTAGGGATTAGCTGCTGCCAGGCGTCCAGGCTTTGTAATCGCCTGTTGCCTTGGGACGGCGGCCCTTCGCCAAGGTCGAGCCGCTCGGCCGCACAGCAGCCGGCGTACCGGTGGGATTGGGCCGGTGCGGCTTCTCCCATGGGTGCGGCTTGGTCTTGTCCTGTGTCGGCGGCACGTCGACGACGTGATGCATCCACCCATGCCAGCCCGGCGGCACCTTCGAGGCCTCCGCCACTCCCCGGTAGATCACCCAGCGCCGCTCAAATCCGAGCGCCGGATCGATCTTGCCTTTTCGTGTGCGGTAATAGCGATTGCCGAATTCGTCCTCGCCGACGAATTCACCGTAAAGCAGCGTCCAGACTTGGGTGCCAAACGTCTGGCTGTTCCACCAGGTAAAAAGACGCAGTAAGAAAGTTTTCATCGTTGCTCTGCTTGTCGTCCAATGACGCCGTCAAACGCGCGTTGATGCCATTTCGCATCCGCGCTGTCCAGGGACGCGGACGGAACCGATTTGTACGCAAAGACGAAATCATCACCACCATTGCGGCGGCGAGAAATGGCCTGCCGCCTGTTCGATCACGGCGCCGAGACTAAACAGCGTCGTCTCATCGAATGGCCGTCCGATCAATTGCAAGCCAAGCGGCAAGCCTTGCGCATCGAGGCCGCTCGGTACCGAAATCCCCGGCAGGCCAGCCATGTTCACCGTGACCGTAAACACGTCGTTGAGATACATCTCGATCGGGTCGGCGTGGCCTTTTTCGCCGATGGCGAACGCCGCCGAGGGCGCGGTCGGCGTAAGAATGGCGTCAATTCCCGATGCAAAGCACGTTTCGAAATCGCGCTTGATCAGCGTACGCACCTTTTGTGCCTGCAAGTAATAGGCCTCGTAGTAACCGGCCGACAGCACATAAGTCCCGATCATGATGCGCCGGCGCACCTCCTTGCCGAAGCCGGCGGCGCGCGTTTGCTCATACATGTCGGTGACATCGG
>JASHSY010000004.1 GCA_030040825.1 Xanthobacteraceae bacterium | reverse complement strand
GTGTTGTAGGCGCGGCCCAGCCGGGTGATCGAGTCCAGCAAAATCACCACATCGCGGCCGTGCTCGACCAGGCGCTTGGCCTTCTCGATCACCATCTCGGCGACCTGGACGTGGCGCACCGCCGGCTCGTCGAAGGTCGAGGAGATCACCTCGCCCTTGACCGAACGCTGCATGTCGGTGACTTCCTCCGGCCGCTCGTCGATCAGCAGCACGATCAAATAGCATTCCGGGTGATTGTGGGTGATCGAGTGGGCGATGTTCTGCAACAGCACCGTCTTGCCGGTGCGCGGCGGCGATACGATCAGCGCGCGCTGGCCTTTGCCGACCGGCGCGACAATGTCGATGACGCGGGCGGAAAGATCCTTCTTGGTCGGGTCCTCGTATTCCATCTTCAGCCACTCGTCCGGATAGAGCGGCGTCAGATTGTCGAAATTGACCTTGTGGCGGGCTTTCTCCGGGTCTTCGAAATTGAGCGAATTGACCTTGAGCAAGGCGAAATAGCGTTCGCCTTCTTTCGGGCTGCGGATATGGCCGTCGATGGTGTCGCCGGTGCGCAATCCAAACCGCCGGATCTGCGAGGGCGAGACGTAAATGTCGTCGGGTCCGGGCAGGTAATTCGCTTCCGGCGAACGCAGAAAGCCGAAGCCATCCGGCAGGACCTCGACGACACCTTCACCGACAATATCGGTCTCGCGGGCGGACAGCTGCTTGAGGATGCCGAACATCAGCTCCTGCTTGCGCATGGTCGAAGCGTTTTCGACCTGAAGCTCTTCGGCGAAGGAGACGAGCTCCGCCGGTGTCTTGGTCTTTAGTTCCTGGAGTTTCATTTCCTGCATAGGGAATGTCCTATTAGAAATCGGGCCAGCAGCGGGATTGGGAGGCAGGGTCGCTGGCGGAAGGAAGCGAGAGGTCGCAGGTCTTGGGCCGCACGGGGCTTAACGCCCCGGTCCCCGATGCATCAGCGGGCTCCAATCCATTGGAGCCAGAACTCAATTGCATCCGCCTACGTTCGGTGGGATGTCGCAAACATAAGAAAAGCCCGCACTTTGCGCAAGTGCCGAGCGGGCACTGTGCACCGGCAACGCGCGCCGATCAAAACGGTTTCAGCACCGCCAAAAGCACGACGGCAACCATCAGTACAGCCGGTATCTCATTGATTATCCTATAGAACTTTTCAGAATGCCGATTCTGATCGCGACCGAAGGCCCGCACCCAACGGACCAGGAAACCATGCAATGCCGCCATTGCCAGGACGAGCACGATCTTGGCCTGCAGCCAGCCGGTGGCGAACCATCCGTAGCGAGAATCAGGGCCCAGCCAGCCAAGCCAGAGCCCGAGCGCAAACGATATGATCATCGCCGGGTCGATGATGCCGTGCAGCAGCCGGCGCTCCATCACCTTGAAGGTCTCTGATTGCACCGAACCCGGCTCGGCCGCGCAATGATAAACGAACAGTCGCGGCAGATAGAGCATCCCGGCCATCCAGGCGATCACCCCGATGATGTGAAAGGCTAGGATCCATTGATACATGACCGGCTCGAATCAGTTGTGGGCGCCACGCACGCGCGTAACCAGCCGCTCGACGTGCGCAATCGGTGTCTCCGGCAAAATGCCGTGGCCGAGATTGAAAATAAACGGCCCGCTTGAAAACGCTTCAAGGATCGCATCGATCGACCGGTCGAGGGCTGTGCCGCCGACCAGCAAGGCAAGCGGATCGAGATTGCCCTGGACCGGCCGGCGCGATTGCACATGCTCGCGTGCGAAGCCAAGCTCGACGGTCCAGTCCAGGCTGATCGCGTCGACTGCGACATCGTCCAGATAGCGGCCGAGCTCGCTCGCGGCGCCACGCGGAAATCCAATAATTTTTGCCTGTGGAATTTTTTTTCGGACCGCGGTGGCAATGCGAGCGCAGGGCTCGATACACCAGCGCCGAAATTCCGCCGCCGGCAACACACCAGCCCAGCTATCGAAAACCTGCACCGCATCGACACCTGCGGTGAATTGGCGGATCAGATAGCCGGCCGACGCTTCAACCAAAATATCGATCAACTGCCCGAATGCATCCGGAAACCGGTACGCGAACAACCGTGCCGGAAGCTGATCGGCGCTTCCACCTCCGGCAATCATGTAGGTCGCTACTGTCCACGGCGCGCCGCAGAAGCCAAGCAATGCAACTTGCGCCGGCAATTCCGACCTCACGCGCTCGATGGCTTCATATACTGGTTCCAGCCGTGCCTGGTCGATGTCGCGCCGCAGTCGCGCAATGGCTGCGGGATCCTGCAGTGGATCAAGCTTCGGCCCTATACCTTCCTCGAAATTGACATGCTGACCGAGCGCATGCGGAACCACCAGAATATCGGAAAAAAGGATTGCGGCATCGAACCCGAAGCGGCGGATCGGTTGCAACGTTACCTCGGCTGCGCATTTTGGATTAAAACACAGGTCGAGAAAGCTTCCGGACTTATCGCGGATAGCCCGATATTCCGGCAGGTAACGCCCAGCTTGCCGCATCAACCAGATCGGCGGAATAGATTGGCGTGCACCGCCAAGAACGCGGCTGACCGGATCGACTGCAGAACTATCTTTCATGCCTCTTTATCTCTAACCAATCTATCTAAAAGAATCTGTTGTAGTTATTGGACGGTTGATTGGACTCATACCTATTTGCACACACATGATCCACGACTGACTCACATACGCACATTTGGCGTCTTGAAATCCAGTTTATGAGAGTTCGTCATTGTTGACGCCATTATTCCGACCTTTCGCGCTGAGTTATTTGGCCGCCATCCACATTTCACCGGTGCGCAATGAGACCGATCGATCCAGTGGTTCGGATGGCACGAATGTGGATGGATTTACACCCGCCCTCCCTATTATTCTTGCACGGCATAACGATGCGTGGCCTTCTCCCCACTGATCGACAGGTTATTCAAGCCGCCGTGACCACCGGGCCCAACTATTTTCATTTGCATTTG
>JASHSY010000118.1 GCA_030040825.1 Xanthobacteraceae bacterium | reverse complement strand
TCGGCCTTGATTGCTTCGTGGCCTTTGTAGGTGATCGGGCCGACGCAGACAGGCCAGTGCGGCAACGGCGGACCGGTATAAATGCCGCCATCCGGATCGGTATATGCCGCCAGAAACTTCTGCCGGTCGCGGCGATCGGCGTTGCTTGAGAGTACGATCTCGCCGGGCCGGCTGCGCTGCGGCGGAATTGCGTTGATGCCAGGTCCGGCCAGATCGAGGCCGCCGAGGCGATTGAACGAGTAGCTCCACCACGCCCGGTAATTCACCTTGTGCCCCATCGCCTTGCCGAATTCGCCGTCGCCCGGGACGTCGATGCCGATCTCCCTCTGGCGACGTACGACGCCAGTGACGGCGGCTTGCAACAAGTCTTTGAAGCGCTGGTCGCCCGCCACCGTCGGACTCGCTTCGCGGCCCTGGTTGGCTTCGATCAGATCGTCCGGGCGCGGCAGACTCCCCACCTGGGTCGTCAAGATGTGATCGCGGCTCATGCGCATGATGGTGTCAGCGTGCGACGCCAGAATGGCGGCAGCAGGGGACGGACAGGAAACTCCTATCCGTCACATCCGCAGTCCGGCGTCGGTCGCTATGTCCTTTGCCGTCTTTCTTAGATTGCGTGCAGCGGCTGGCCCTTCAACGATTCAACGAAACCATAAAACACTTCGTTGATCTTGGGCCAGTTGGGCAGCTTTTTCATATTATTGAGCCAGCGCTCGACGTTCGGATATTTCGAAAAGTCAACGCGCACTGTCTCACCGAGCGTCACCAATGCTGCGCCGAAATAGTCGGCGATGGTGATCTGGTTGCCGGTCAAGTACTGATTTTTCGGACCGATGAAGTGGTCGTTCAGAACTTTCAGCCAGCGCTTGGCATTGGCCTGGCCGAGCTCGACCGTTGCAGCCTGTGCTTCGTCGCTGCGCCGCTTGTTGTTGGGGAAGACCTGCGGATAGATCATGTTGTATGCCCAGTCGCGGTAAAACTGGGTATTGATCCAATCCATCACCTCGTTGACCTTGGCGCGCTGCTTCAAATCCTTCGGATAGGTCGGTGAGCCGATCTTGTCGGCGAGATATTTGAGGATAGCGGAGCTTTCGGTGAGCCGCAGGTCACCGTCCTCAAGCATCGGCACCATGCAGCTTGGGTTCATGTCCGAATACGGCTGTTTCATGTGCTCGCCAGTGAACAGATCGACCGTGACCTCTTCGACCGGAATCTTGTTCTCGGCGATGAATAGCCGTACCGGACGGCTCGTCATCGATACCGGATGCATAAAAAGCTTCATGTCTGTGTTCCTCCCAAGTGAATTCTCATCCGTAATTCCATTCTAGTGCAACTTCGTGAACGCTGAAAAGCGGAGTCCTCCTGCCCACCGAAAGATCACGTAGATCTGTGCGGGATGGGCAGCGGTGCCATCGCCACGCTGCTTATCCGGCCCCGGCGTTGGCGACGAGATCGGCCATGAAGCGCGGCAGGGCGAAGGCTGCGGCATGAACTTCGGGCGTCCAGTATCTGGTGGCAAACTTGCCGGCACGCCGATAGCGGGCGGCCAGCGCCGCTGCCGGCGCCGTGCGCAGCCGCCGGTCGTCGGTCGCCCAGCCCATCGCCATATGGCCGCCGATATAGGTTGGTATCGCCGCAACGTAACAGGCCGCGTCGGCAAACAGCCGCCGGAATCGTGTCACGCTCGAAGTGAGTTCGCGTGGCTGCAGCATCGGCACGCCGTTTTGTGTGACGAGAATGCCGCCTTCGTTGAGGCGACGCTTGCAAGCGGCGTAGAAACGTTCGCTGAACAGGACTTTCCCCGGCCCGGTCGGATCCGTCGAATCGACGATGATCGTGTCGAAATGTCGACCGGCTCGGCTAAGATATTTCATGCCGTCGTCAATCACGCTTTCAAAACGCCGATCGGCGAAGACCGGCTTGGTGAATTGGGGAAAATATCTTCGGGCGAAATCGATCACCGCCGGATCGATCTCCACCTGCGTGAGGTTTCGCACGGTCTTGTGCTTGAGCACCTCTTTGGCAATTGCGCAGTCGCCGCCGCCGACAATCAACACGTCGCGCGCGCGCCCGTGCGCGAACAGCGGCACATGCGCCATCATTTCCTGGTAGATGAATGCGTCACGGCTGGCGATCTGGGTTGCGCCGTCGAGCATCAGCATCTTGCCGAAGAATGCATGTTCGAACAGGACCAGATGTTGGTGTCGGGTCCGCGCTTCGTGCAGCAGCTTTTTTGCCCGGTAATCGATGCGGATGCCGAGTTCGTCGAACAGCGTCTCGGTGATCCAGCGCCCCTCGGCCATGACCTCGCTCCCGCACGGTGAAAAACCAAACGGCCGGGACTGAGCCCGGCCGCACAAGCGCGGTCAAGTCTTGCGCAAGGCTCAGGGGGCGCCGTGCCCGCGCAATATCTCGTTCACCCCGACGCTCTGGGCCGCGAACGCCTCGCGCAGTACCGGAATACAGGCATCGGGATCGGCGACCCCGCACATGAAGACATCGAGCGCCGCATACGCGGCGTCGGGCCAAGTATGGATGGAGATGTGGCTTTCGGCCAGCACCGCCACGCCGGATACGCCGTTCGGCTGAAAGTGGTGAAGATGAATATGCAGGAGCGTCGCCCGCGCAGCCTCGACGCAGCGGCGCAAGGTCGCCTCGATATGATCGATGTCGTCGAGGCGCTTGGCGCCATGCAGGTCGATGATCAGATGCACGCCGGCGCAGCGGACGCCTTTGCGTATGGCGAAATGGTCTTGCTTGTCATTGGGCGTCGGGACGGCGAATTCAAGTTTCAACTTGCCGTTCGCCTGCCGGGCGTTCGCGATTCGCAAACCTTTGCCGGGTCGCGAGAGGGCGTTTTGGCTACGCATGCCGTCCTCCCCAGTCAGAAGCGAGAAACTAAAGACGCCGGCGAGCGGACGCCGTGACGAAGAAAAACAGTACTATGCCGAAGCGCAGACTCGACCAACTTCGGCAATGTCCCCACTTAAATCCAAACCCCTGAGAGTCAAGTTGATTCTCGGCGACAACCGTTAAACGCCCTGGTGCGCGATTCGTTCGGCGCAAGTTTGTCCGTCGATGCCGTTTGCGCGGCCAACGCGCAAATCATTTTCTGTTGAGGCTTTCCGCGGCTGGAGTAACGTGGCCGCGAAGTCGTATAATTCGGCTGCCATGCTCGGGGGAGATCGGCTGATGAAACGAATATTGGGAGTCGCGATGCTTTTGGCGCTTGCGGCAACGCTGCCGGCGCGGCCGGCGGCGGCGCAAGACCCGGTCGCCGGCGCTATCGTGGGCGGTACGCTCGGCGGTCTCGTCGGCGGCGCGCTCGGCCGCGGTCCCGGTGCGGTCGCTGGTGCTGCGATTGGCGCAACGACCGGTGCGGTAATCGCGGCCGAAGCCCAGCCGCGTCCGGGCGGTTATTATTGGTGGCGTGGCGGTTGTTATTACCGGTATCCGAACGGTGCCTGGTCGCCGCTGCTCGCGCCGAATTATTGCGGCTATTGATCAGGCGCGATCGGCGGAATCCGATCAGCCGTTGACGGCGACCGCCGGCGGGACCATCGTCTCCGCCGGCTTTTTCACGCGGGTGCGGAAGAAACCGAGCACGCGCCGCGCGGTTTCCGGTTGCAGGCGGTTGAAACTCGCCAGCGCTTGCTCGAGGTCCTTCGTGGACATGCCGCGGTCGGCCGCTCGCAGCAGCAAAATAGCTTTTGTCGTAGTCGCCGAAAGCTCGGCGACTTTGGCAAGAATGAGCACGATCTCGGCGCCTGGGTCGAGCAATGCCCGCTCGACGACATCGATCGGCGTATCGCATAGAAGCGACAGTGCGATCGCGGTCTCCTCGAATTTCCGCTCGCGCGCATATTGATAAATTTCAGCTTCGCCGATCCGCCGGATGCGGTTCTGCCGTTCGACCTCAGCCTGCGCGGCGGCGAAATCCGGTGACGAATTACGGGCATTGTCGCGAATTCCGCCGACCACCTCGGCCACGACGCCTTCAATGGCGCTCGAGGCCTGCGGATTCTCGGCGGCAAGCCGCGTGCGCACCGCGCTTGAGGCCTTTTCCAGCAGTACGAGGAAGTGCTGTCGCGGAATGTCGCTGCGCGTTCCTACCGTCGCGGCAAGGTCGTCGTCTCCTTCCGAACGCTTGACCAGCATGCGAAATCCGGCATCGGAAAATCGCGCGCCCACATTCTTGACCACCGAATGCACGACTTTTCGATCGCCGCGCGTGACCAGTACGTCGGTCACCGCCTCGCTCAAGGACGAGCGTTTCGAAATGGCGAACAGGTGCTGCTGGCTCTTGGTGTTGGCGTTGGCGAGCAGCGCTGGCTCCTGCAGTCGTACGGATGTCTGCAAAACCGGCTGGGCGACTTCGATGTCGTCATCGAACGCGAGCATGTGAATGACATTCGACGGCGCATTGGCGATCGGCGCCAATCGATACGACAGCTTGCTGCGGGCCTTGGTTTCGATGGTGCTCATCAGGCGCACCATGACATCGTCGAATATGCCAATCTGCTCTTCCGAATAGCGGGCCGCACCGCCGACGAACAAATCGGTGACGCGGGTCAGCATTTCGATGCGGCGCGCGTCGGTACCGGAGGACAGCGCCGCCTCAAGCTCGTCGATCAGGGGAAGAGTACGCAACATTGCCTAGGGCGTCGCCCCATTGAAACGCCGAGAACAATGCCGTCAGAACGGTGAACAAAGACTTGCGGATCGAGGGGCTGGACGTTGGGCGGATTAAAAAAGCATGAATCGCTCAAATCTGGCGGGGCCGGTTGCCGGATCTTTGCGCGCCCATCCGATTTTGTACCTCTCGCGGTACACCGTAGTCGCGGATTATCAACCGCTGGTCGCGCAGTCCGCAGGCTTCGCGTTGGACGATGCAGCACCAAAGCGCGTAACCGGCTTCCCGGACCAGCCGCTCGCGCGTGCCGACCGCCGCCGCTGCGGAGTCCACGCCGGCCCGATCATGCTGGGACAAGGCAGCCAGAGCGGTTTCAAGTGCGCGGCCCAATCGGCCGAGCGCGGCGGCCTGTTCTTGCGCTATCTCGTAATCAAGCGCGTTGTCGGGGTGCTTGTGCCGATACGATCCCGGCAGGCGCACGTTCACGGTCGCTCCCAGGTTGTCAAGGTGATGCCGGCCGACGCATCGATTTCGCGACGCGGCGTCGGCCGTAAGCCGTGACTGGCAAGCACCTGTTCCGGCGTCATCTCTGCGCTGACTTGCGGAAACACCGGCCGGCCACCGGGAATTTTGGCGTGTGCCGCGCGCGTCAAGTGAAATGCGTCATAAAAAGGCAGAAAAAGGCCGAACACGTCGGTGCCGCCAATAACCGCGATCGGTCCGTCGAATGTGCCGATGGCGGCCAACGCCTGCTCGATCGGAGCAGCGGCGGGGTTCCATAAAAGCGCGTTCGGATGCGAGGGGTCTGGCGGCGTCCCGGTGACCGCGTGCGTTAGGGTCAAGCGTCTGCGGCGGTCGGCGCGCGGCCCGCCCTCATGCGAATGGCGTCCCTGCACGATCACGCCGGCGCGGTCGAGCTCGGCTTGCAAAAACTTCTGATCGGCATTGTTGCGAATGGCGTCGGGCATGACCCCGGCAGCATCGGCGATCATGCCTTCAGCCGAAATAATAGCATAACCCTCGACGCGGCGGGTTCCGATCATCGACTGCAACGATAGCTGGGTGCGGCCATGGAGTCATATGCCGTACGTCACGCGGGGTTGCACCGGAGCATTTGCATCGCGGCTGGTAAGCGCTTATGTGGAATTCGAACGATAGTTTGAAAAAAGCGAAGTTCATGACGCGACCGTCGGAAATCACGCGCGAGCGCATCCTGAGCGCTGCGGAGCGGCTGTTTGCCGAGCGTGGCTATGAGGGGACCAGTATCCGCGCCATCGTCGGTAAGGCGCGCGTCAATCAGGCTGCGATCAACTACCACTTCGCCGGCAAGGACGGCCTCTATCGGGAAATTCTGCGCGGGGCGTTCCGCGCCCTGACCGAGCACCAGCTGGCGCATGCGGAGGAGACAAAGGCGATGCCGCGGGAGCAGGCTCTGGAGGAATTCGTCCGCCATCAGCTTCGCCCTCTGCTCGCGCGCGACGATCTCAGCCGCTACATCCGTTTGTTCAACTGGGAAGCGGTCCGCCCGACCGCAGTATTCCGAAAACTGATAAGCGAGGAGGCAATGCCGTTTATCGGCCTGGCGGTCGACCTGATGCGCCGGTTTATGCCGAAAGCGGATCAGCCGACGCTGACGCTGGCTGCGATCTGGCTGATGGGTCAATGCGGCATATTCGTGCGCAATCGCGAACAGCTCGCCGGTCCGCCGATATCGCTCTCGCTCGATGAGGCCTCGGTGGAGAAGCTTTCCGGCCTGATCAGTCAATGGGCGGTCGCCGGGCTAACGCCGCGCGGTTAAGCCCGATTTCCCCAGGAAATCCCCGGGGTTGCCGCAAAAATTCCTTGTTCCCGGCCATCGGCTGCCTATAACAAGTGTTTGAAATTCAACCGCGCGTTTGAAAAATACCCCGGTACCGGGAGAACGACATCATGCGCTATGGTCTGGTTCGCCGTTTCGTCACCAAGCTGGTCCACGACATCTTGCCGGGCGCGTTGGCAAGCCTGATCGGCGGATTTCTGCTGGCGCATTACGGTCTCGGCCGGCCGCCCGAACCGGCTCCCGTGCAAACGGCTCCGGCCTCGGTTGCGATGATGGATGTGCTCGCCGACGAGCACAGCCTGGTGGCGGATTTCGTCAAGGCGGAGACGGCCGCCGAAAAGAAGCAGGCGCTGGCGGCTTCCGACGATGCGGCGGCGGATGACGCTGTGGCAGCGGCGCCGAATCGAGTCACAATTGAGCCACGCTCGATTGCGGCGGCGCGGCCGCCTGCGGCGGCAATCAGCGACGTGAAGACCACCGGACCGCATGGCAAGGCGCCGGTTGTTGCTGCTTCACTACTTCCGCCGCCTGTAATCGCGCAGGCGCAGCCGGGTGAAGTCGCCGCACCGGTCGAGCGCCGCGACGGCGTATTGTTTACGGAGGTGATCAAGGAACGCGTCGTCGCCGCCACGCAACGTGCTGTTGCGGTGATCGGCGGCATACC
>JASHSY010000117.1 GCA_030040825.1 Xanthobacteraceae bacterium | reverse complement strand
CCCGCTGCCGGAATTGATCAATTCGACGAACACCTCGATGGTGGTGCCGGTGGCGGTCAGCGCCTTGGCAATCGACTCGGTCGATGGCCAGCGGGCGCGGCCCACGGCGGTGACGCGTTTCGATTTGTTGAAGGTGGTCGGGTCAAGACCGGCGCGCTTGGCGAGGCCAGAGGCTGACAGGCCAGCGCGCGCCGCGAGACGATCGATCGCCGACCAGACCTGCACGTGGGTAAGCATCGCCACTCCACCACAGCATGATCCCGAAAAGTGGATACCGGTTTTTCGGACAAGAGCACGCTGGATTACATCTCGATAATAGGAATTATTGCCTGTCGGCTCAAGGGCGGTTAGTGTCCCGCTCCGTGACAACCATCTACAAAATCTGCCCACGCGATGCCTGGCGCGCCGCCGAGGCCGCGGGCGCCTATCACGGCGCGCCGGTCGATAAGCAGGACGGCTTTATCCATTTCTCGACCGCCGCGCAGCTTGCCGAAACCGCCGCCAAGCATTTTGCCGGCCAGTCCGACCTGATGCTGGTCGCGGTCGATGCGGCGGCCCTCGACGGCGCGCTGAAATGGGAACCTTCGCGCGGCGGTCGGCTGTTCCCACACCTTTATGCTGCGCTGCCGCTGACGGCGGTGCGCTGGGCGCGGCCGTTGCCCGATGAAGTGAGCGGGCGGCGTCCGCTGCCGGAGCTGGACGCATGACCGGTCTGTTCGAGCGGTTCGCGGCGCCGTTTTTGCATGCGCTCGACCCTGAACAGGCCCACGCTCTCACCGTCAAAATGTTGAAACTTGCCAATCGGGCGTTCACGCCCGTAAACGGGCTAATGCTGCCGCAGCTGGCCCGTGACGATAAGCGGCTCGCAACGCGCGTCTTCAATCTCAACTTTCCCAATCCGGTCGGCATGGCGGCCGGCTTCGACAAGAATGCGGAAGTGCCTGACGCATTGCTGCGCCTCGGCTTCGGCTTTGTCGAAGTCGGCACCATCACGCCCAAGCCGCAGCCGGGCAATCCGCGTCCGCGGGTGTTCCGGCTGGACGCCGATCGCGGGGTGATCAATCGGCTCGGCTTCAATTCGCAAGGTGCTGAGGTTGCGCTACGGCGGCTGGCGGCGCGCGCCAATGCCGGCGGCATTGTCGGCATCAATGTCGGCGCCAACAAAGACTCCGCCGATCGCACCGCCGATTATGTATGGCTGATCGAACGCTTCGCGCCGGTAGCGAGCTACGTGACAGTGAATATCTCGTCACCCAACACACCGGGTCTGCGCAACTTGCAACAGGCCGAGGCGCTCGACGATTTGCTCGCTCGCGTGATCGATGCACGCGAACGGGTTGTCGCG
Source organism: Xanthobacteraceae bacterium (assembly GCA_030040825.1). Lineage (GTDB taxonomy): Bacteria > Pseudomonadota > Alphaproteobacteria > Rhizobiales > Xanthobacteraceae > BOG-931. Next base: position 4,185 of record JASHSY010000117.1, on the reverse strand, counting down.
CAAGCCGGTCCGACGGCGGTGCTGCTTAAAATCGCTCCCGACCTGACGCTTGCCGAGCTCGACGATGTTGTCGGCATTGCGCGGGCGCGGCGGATCGACGGGATGATTGTCGGCAACACCACGCTTTCCCGGCCGCCGCGTCTGGGTGAAGTCCGCAACGCCAAAGAAGCGGGCGGTCTGTCCGGGCGTCCGCTGTTCGCGCTCGCCACCCGTATGCTGGCGGAAACTTACGTCCGGGTGGAGGATGCGTTTCCGTTGATCGGAGTAGGGGGTATCGATTCCGGCGCCGCTGCGTTGGCGAAATTCCGTGCCGGCGCGAGCCTGATCCAGCTTTATTCGGCTTTGGTGTTTCAAGGTCTCGGCCTGATCGCCGCGATCAAGGCGGAACTCATCGCCGCGCTGGAGCGTGAGCAACTCGCGGGTCTTTCCGATCTGGTCGGCGTCGACGCGGCCGCGGTCACCGCCGAGGCATGGCCGGCGTAACCATATCGAGGCGCGACACTGCGGCGGCGCCAGGCGAGGGCGCCAGCACCGGCGGCAGCGCCGGCATCAGTCGGCGTCGCTCGCGCCGCGTTGGGATGGCGCGGTAAACCTGTTTGGTTGCCTCGACGATGTGAACGCCGGCGAACGGCGCCGAGATGGTGGCGCCCGTGCGCTCCCACGCCACCGCCGAGCGCAGGAACCAGTTGCGCGCGATCGGCGGCACATAGAGCGCCTCACCCCAGCCGGTCGGCGTGAACCAGGTCTCACGGAGGAGGTGGGTCAGCTGCGGGCGCGAATACGGCCGGCCCTGGCCGAACGGCGTCGTGTCCATGCGCGCCCACAATCCGCGCCGGTTCGGCACCACCGCGAGCAAGCGGCCGCCGCCGGCAAGAACGCGCCAGACTTCGCGCAGCAGTCCGACCGGATCGACGGAATTTTCCAGTGCGTGCACGAGCAGCACGCGGTCGACCGCCGCGTCGGTGAGCGGCAAATCGTCTTCCTCGACCAAGGCGGCGAGCGCCGGCTTCGATGACGGCCAGCGCACCACGCCTTGCGGGGCGGGCATCAACGCGAGGCAGCGCTCGGCCTCTTCGCGGAACAGGCCGAGATAAGGCGTGGCGTAACCGATACCGAGCACGCGCAGCGAGGTGGTGTCCTGCCAATGCTCGCGGATGCCGCGGCCAATGAAACGGCGGGCCACGACGCCCAGCCGCTGAGCGTAAAAGTTGCGCAGATCGACGACGTCCATGGCGGCAAAATAGCATGGTTTGCGTTATCGTTGCGTGGCCTGACAACGTTAACCAAACGTGTTGTGCCCTCGTTCGCTCAAGCGGATGATGCTGTGGCAAAGGATTGGAAAAACATGCCCGCCCAGACCTATTTATTCCCCTGTCTCAAGGACAATTACGGCGTGCTCATCCACGACCCGCAAAGCGGCGCGACGGCGGCGATCGATGCGCCGGAAGCCGCCGCCGTCGAGGCTGCGCTGCAAAAGACCGGCTGGAAGCTGACCGACATTCTGGTCACCCACCACCACGCCGACCACACCCAAGGCATTGCCCAACTCAAGCAACATCACCGTTGCCGCGTGGTGGCGCCGCGCCAGGAGGCGCAGCGCATCGCCCATGTCGATGAGACGGTCGGCGAGGGCGATCCGGTGCGCGTCGGCGGTCTCGGCGGCTACGTGCTCGAAACGCCCGGTCATACCGCCGGTCACATCTCCTATGTTTTTCCGGCCGACAAGCTCGCCTTTGTCGGCGATACGCTGTTTTCCATCGGTTGCGGCCGCGTGATCGAAGGCAACGCCGAGATGATGTGGCAATCGCTGCTCAAGCTGCGGGCGCTGCCCGACGACACGCGGTTTTATTGCGGCCATGAATACACCGACGCCAATATCCGCTTCGCCAAGACCATCGAGCCGGACAACCAAGCGCTCGTCGCGCGCGCCGACGCGGTGAAACAACTGCTTGCCGCCGGCAAGCCGACCATTCCGGCAACGATCGGCGCCGAAAAGGCGGAGAACCCGTTCTTGCGCGCCGATTTGCCGGACGTCGCAAAATCCGTCGGTCTTGCCGGCAGTCCGGCGTGGAAAGTGTTCGCGGAAATCCGTGAGCGCAAAAACCGGTTCTGATTATCGCCATTGCGCGCCCGTCAGGGCGAAGCAATCCAGAGCCGCTTGCGATAACTTTGGATTGCTCCCAGCCTACGCGCTCCGCGCTTCGGCGGACTTAGACCGTCCGAAGCTCGCAGAGCGAACGTAGGAGGGTCGTCGCTATCGCTCCTCACAATGACGATTGCGAAGGTTGATACGATGCTCACCGCCGCCGATGTGATCCGGCTTCTCGATCTCGCGCCGCATCCGGAAGGCGGGCATTACCGCCAGACGTTCCGCGACCAGCGCACCATCGACGGCAAACGCGCGGTCTCGACTGCGATCTATTTCCTGCTCGCGCGCGGCGAACGCTCGCACTGGCACCGCGTCGACGCGGTCGAGACGTGGCACTGGTATGCGGGCGCGCCGCTCGAACTGGAAATCGCCGACGAAACCGGATACCGGGAGCGCCACCGGCTCGGCAGCGACCTTGCCGCCGGTGAGCGGCCGCAGCGGATTGTGCCGGCACATGCCTGGCAAGCGGCGCGTTCACTCGGCGACTGGACACTGGTCGGCTGTATGGTGGCGCCCGGCTTCGAGTTTGCCGGTTTCGAGCTGGCGCCGAAAGGCTGGGAACCGGCCGGATAGCCCGCGCACCAGCCGTTCCATTATTGCCAAAGAAGGTGAGTCGGACCGTTCGTGCAGCCGAATCCCAAAGACTTGTGCCGCATTGGCCGGTCGCCAAAGCTCGACGGCGAGGATTGATTCAAATCAAGGAAGGCCGGCGATGAAAGGCGCCCTATTTATTCCAATTCTTGAGCTTCAAGAAAATTGGGAGTTTGCCGATGGCTCACGTGATCGTGCTTGGCGGCGGCATTGGCGGCATCTCATGCGCTTACGAACTGAAAAATTCGGTGCGCCGCGAGGACCGCATCACCGTTGTATCCAACAAGCCATATTTCCAATTCACGCCGTCAAACCCCTGGGTGGCGGTCAAGTGGCGCAAGAAAGACGATATCATCATCGATCTCGCATCGGTGCTTCCAAAGCATGGAATTGAATTCAGCGCAGCCGGTGCCAAACGCGTTCACGCCGCGGAAAATCGTGTCGAACTCGGCGACGGCACCTTCTTGAACTACGATTATCTTGTCATCGCTACCGGTCCGGAGCTTGCTTTCGACGAGATCGAAGGCTTTGGACCGGACCGCAACACCAGCTCAATCTGTGATGTCGACCACGCAACGGCAGCCAACCGGCAGTGGGAGGAGTTCTGCAAAAACCCGGGCCCAATAGTCGTGGGCGGAGTCCAGGGCGCGTCGTGCTTCGGGCCGGCTTACGAATTCGCCATGATCATGGATGCGGATCTGCGCCGCCGCCGCATCCGCGACAAGGTGCCGATGACGTTCGTCACGGCCGAACCTTATATCGGCCATCTCGGTGTCGGCGGCGTCGGCGACACCAAGGGCGTCCTGGAATCGGAAATGCGGCAGCGTCACATCAGATGGATTGTAAATGCCAAGGTCGACAAAGTGGATGCCGACAAGCTGCATGTGAGCGAACTGGACGAGGATGGCAAACCCAAGAAGGCTCACGAATTGCCGTTCCGCTTTGCCATGATGATCCCGGCATTCCGCGGCATTGCCGCGGTACGCGGCATCGAAGCTTTAGCCAATCCACGCGGCTTTATTATCGTTGACAAGCACCAGCGCAACCCGAAATTCCGCAACATATTCGGCATCGGGGTATGCATTGCCATCGCGCCGCTGGAGGCGACGCCGGTGCCGGTTGGAGTTCCCAAGACCGGTTACATGATCGAATCGATGGTGTCGGCGACCGCGCTCAATATCGGCCAACTGGTGCGCGGACAAGAAAGTACGCACGAGGCAACCTGGAACGCGATCTGTCTTGCCGACTTCGGCGATTCAGGCATTGCGTTCGTTGCCATGCCGCAAAATCCGCCGCGCAACGTCAATTGGGCGGCAAGCGGGCGCTGGGTGCACGTCGCCAAAGTCGCGTTCGAGAAGTATTTCCTGCACAAGATCCGGGCCGGCACGACCGAGCCGTATTATGAGAAGCTGGTCATGCGAATGCTTGATATCGGCAAGATCAAA
>JASHSY010000116.1 GCA_030040825.1 Xanthobacteraceae bacterium | reverse complement strand
CGCGTGGTATTCGTGCCGTTCGGCGACATTGTCGCCTTCTCGGCACTTACACTCGCATCGATGCAGCTCGGCCGCATGCCGGGCACCGTCTATATGATCGCCACACTTGCGGTGCTGGCGTGCCTGGTCGAAACCGGCCAGCATTTGTACCGCCGTCAGCCGCAGCGCATCGCGCGCGCTCTCTTCGGTTACGGTGTATTGCCGCTCGTTCCGGCGGTCATTGCCTTTCTGACTGCCGGGCACCTGCCGGCGTGGGCACAAATTCCGCTGGCGGTTGCGCTGGTCGTTCCGATCGGACCGCTCATCGAGCGCATCGCGCTGCGTCCGCTTGCCGATGCCTCCGTTCTTCTTCTTCTCATTGTGTCGGTGGCGCTGACTTTCGGCCTGTCCGGCCTCGGGCTTTTGTTTTTCGGCCCGGAAGGTTTCCGCACCAAGCCGCTGACCAACGAAATCTTCCGTCTCGGCAGCATCGTGCTTACGTCGCAGACGATTTTGATGGTAGCGAGCGCGGCAGTGTTCAGCCTCCTGCTGTTTTTATTCTTCGAGCAGACGCTCTTGGGCAAGGCGCTGCGCGCTACCTCGGTCAACCGGATCGGCGCGCGCATCGTCGGAATTCGGCCGGGCAACGCCGCCGCACTTGCCTTCCTGCTCGCTTCTCTGTTGGGCGCTGTGTCCGGTATTCTGATCGGACCGACCACCACGCTCTACTACGATTCGGGCTTCATCATCGGGTTGAAGGCCTTCGTCGGCGCCATTATCGGCGGGCTTACGAGCTATCCGGGGACGGCGCTTGGAGCGCTGCTCATCGGCGTGCTCGAAAGCTTTGCATCCTTTTGGAACAGTTCGCTCAAGGAGGTGGTGGTCTTTAGCGTGCTCATTCCCGTATTGCTTTGGCGCTCGCTTTCGCTCGGCCATGTCGACGAGGAAGACGAAGAGGTCGAGGGATGAGCCGGCCTACCGCGATTGCGCTTGCCCTTGTCGTGATCGCGCTATTGGGGGCCGCGCCGTTCTACGCAACGTCCTTCGCCATCACACTGCTGAACTATATCGGCATTTATTCGCTCGTCGCGCTTGGCGTGGTGCTCCTGACGGGCTTCGGCGGACTGACGTCGTTCGGACAGGCGGCCTTTGTCGGCATCGCCGCCTACAGCACGGCCTGGCTCACGACTGCCGAGGGCATTTCGCCCTGGCTCGGGCTGTTATTCGCGCTTATAGCAACCGGGCTGGTTGCGACAGTGCTCGGCGCTGTCACCTTGCGGCTGGGCGGACATTATCTGCCGCTCGGCACCGTTGCCTGGGGGCTCGCGATCTTTTTTCTATTCGGTAACTTCGAAGCACTTGGCCGCCACAATGGATTGGCCAACGTGCCGCCGATCTACATCGGCCCGATCTCGCTCGAGCCGACTGCCGCGATCTATTATCTGATCTGGACTACGCTGATCGCAGCGACGATTCTGGTCGCCAACCTTCTTGAATCGCGCGAGGGCCGCGCCATCCGCAGCCTGCGCGGCGGCGTGGTGATGGTCGAGAGCCTCGGCATCAACGTGTTTCGTATCCGGCTCATCACTTTCATTATCGCCGCGCTGCTGGCGGCCCTTTCGGGCTGGCTCTATGCCCATATGAGCCGCTTCGTCAGCCCGGCGCCGTTCGACCTGCGCATGGGCATTCAGTATCTGTTCATGGCGATCCTCGGCGGATCAGGACACATTCTCGGCGCGGTCGTCGGCGCCGCTCTGATCACGCTGCTGGAGAACGCTTTGCAGGACGTGCTGCCGTTGTTCGTGCGCGACGGCCAGCAACTTGAAGTGATCGTGTTCGCTGTCATCTACGTGCTGGTGCTGCAATTCGCGCGCGGCGGCGTGATGCCTTTTGTGCTGCGCTTCGTGCCGGCGGCGGCCCAGCCTCCAATCGCCGCGGCCGCGCCACTGCCGCGCCGGACAATGCCGCAATCCGGCACGCCGCTTCTTAGCGTCGAGCGGTTGCAGAAAAGATTCGGCGGCCTTGAAGCGGTCAGCCAGGTCGGCTTCGACATTAAAGCTGGAGAGATCGTCGGATTGATTGGACCGAACGGCGCCGGCAAAAGTACGGTGTTTAATCTCATCACCGGCGCGCTGCGGAGCGATGGCGGCAAGATTTCCTTCCTCGGCCGAGACATCACCAGGGCCGGCCAGCGCCGCATCGCCGAGGCGGGTATCGCCCGGACTTTTCAGCATGTGAAATTGCGGCCAAGCATGACACTACTCGATAACGTGCTGCTCGGAACCTATCTGCGTACTCGCGCGGGCTTTTTCAAAGGTGCATTGCGGCTTGATCGACAAGAGGAGCGAGTTGCGCGGTTCGAGGCGTTCGCACAGCTCAAACGCGTCGGCCTTGCCGACGACCCTTATGGTCTTGCCGGCAATCTGTCGCTCGGACGCCAGCGCATTCTGGAAGTGGCGCGCGCGCTCGCCGCCGATCCGGCGCTGATCATCCTCGACGAACCGGCGGCCGGCCTCAGTCGCATGGAGAAAAACGCACTGGTCGATCTGCTGCGCTCACTACGTAACGAGGGCGTCACTGTGCTCTTGGTGGAACATGACGTGGAATTCGTCATGGGTCTGGTCGACCGGATCGTGGTGATGGATTTCGGCTCCAAACTCGTCGAAGGCACGCCGACGGCGGTCCGCGCCGATCCGCGCGTGCAGGAAGCCTATCTCGGCAGTGTCGCATGAAGCCGCTCCTGGAAATAAGGGATTTCCA
>JASHSY010000019.1 GCA_030040825.1 Xanthobacteraceae bacterium | reverse complement strand
GCCAACAACATCGTTGTTTGCCTTCCGCCGAGCCTATATTCATGGCCGCGGCGGCATTTGCGGCGGAACCGAAACGATGTGCGGCATTGCAGGATTTTTGAATCCCCATGCCGCGGCATTTTCGGCCGACGCGGCGCGGATTTCGGCCGCCATGAATCGCAGCCTGCAACATCGCGGACCTGACGACGAGGGCGTATGGTCCGACGCGGAAAACGGCGTCTCGTTCATTCACCGGCGGCTATCCATCGTCGACCTGTCGCCGGCGGGTCACCAGCCGATGGTTTCGGCCGACGGCCGTTTTGTCATCAGTTACAACGGCGAAGTCTATAATTTCCCCGACCTCCGCAACGATCTCGAAGGCCGTGGCGTAAATTTCCGCGGCGGGTCAGACACTGAAGTGATGCTAGAATCGATCGCGCGGCTCGGGCTTAGCGCCACGCTGCCGCGCCTGGTCGGCATGTTTGCGATAGCGCTGTGGGATCGGCGCGAGCGTACGCTCACGCTTATCCGCGACCGTCTCGGCATTAAACCGCTTTACTGGGCTAAATTCGGCGAACTGTTCTTGTTCGGATCCGAGCTCAAAGCGTTGCGGGCGCATCCCGGCTGGACGCCGCGCATCGATCGGCGCGCCGTCGCTTCGTTCATGCGCCACAATTATATTCCGGCACCGCATACTATCTACCAAGGCGTCCACAAACTCGAGCCGGGCACCGTGCTCACCCTGCCGTGGGGCGGCGAGCCGAAGATCGAGCGCTACTGGGATGCCCGTGCCGTGGCGCGCGAGGGCGCGCGTGATCCGCTCGACGGCAGCGATTCCGAATTGATCGAGCAATTGGAAACTTTGCTGCAGGATGCCGTGCGCCGGCGGATGATTGCCGATGTTCCGCTCGGCGCATTTCTTTCAGGCGGCATCGATTCCTCAACCGTCGTTGCGTTGATGCAGTCGGCGAATGTCGGCAAGGTTCGCACCTTTACGGTGGGCTTCGCGGAAGCCGATTACGACGAGGCGCCACATGCCGCCGCGGTGGCTCGCCATCTCGGCACCGAGCACACCGCGTTGACAGTGACCGCGCGACAGGCGCTTGATGTCATTCCGCACCTGCCTGAGTGGTTTGACGAACCGTTCGCGGATTCTTCGCAAATCCCCACTCACCTGATCTCGGCGTTGACGCGACGGCATGTCACTGTGGCGCTGTCGGGTGATGGCGGCGACGAATTATTCGCAGGCTACAACCGCTACCAGCTGGCAACGCGCTTATGGCGCAAGCTGAATTTGCTGCCATTGCCGCTGCGTGGCGCGTTGGCGCGTTTCGCCACGACCATCGCTCCGGATACATGGACGAGCCTGTTGGCTCGCTTGCCCGGACCGCGCATGCCGGGACAACTCGGCGACAAAATTCATAAAGCCGCGGCCCTATTGGGAGAGCGCGATCCGGATGAGCTTTATCTGCAGCTGGTCACCCATTGGAATCCTGCGACCGTCGCGCCAGGCGTCATGGAGACGCATGGCGTTCTGTTCGACAAGACGATTGACGGTGAGTTTCCCGATTTGTTGTCGCGGATGCAATTTCTCGATCTGGTGACGTATCTGCCCGACGACATCTTGACCAAGGTCGACCGCGCCAGCATGGCGGTGGCGCTCGAGGCGCGGGTGCCGCTGATCGACCACCGGGTGGTGGAATTTGCCTGGCGCCTGCCGCAGCGCATGAAGGTGCGCAACGGGCAAAGCAAATGGGCGCTCCGTCAGATTCTCGATCGTCACGTTCCACGCGCGATCATGGAGCGGCCGAAAATGGGATTTGGCATTCCGCTTGGCGAATGGCTGCGCGGGCCGCTGCGCGAATGGGCCGAACACCTTCTGTCCGCACAGCGATTGCGTGAGGCTGGACTCCTGGATGCCGATTTGGTCCGCAGATATTGGCAGCAGCACCTCAGCGGCCATCGCAACTGGCAATATTTGATCTGGGACGTGCTGATGCTGGAGGCGTGGCGCGAACGGTGGGGATAAGGCGAAAGCCTGGAATTCTGACTCGATTTGTTACTGAATAATTATCCTACACGATCCTCGAGTCTTTTTGAAGTTTTGAGTATCGAATTGGGGAGGCTGTGCGAAAATGATTTGCTGAAACGGGAAGATCTGCCGTTATTTTCAATTCGACAATCGTACCAGCCGGTTGATTTATAATGGGCCCATTGATTGCCAACGCGCCTACGATAAAGACCGAAAATGGAAGAGCTATGCAGCGGTCGGCCCGCGCGAGCAAAAAATCATCAGCGGAGGCTCTCGATAGCGCTGACGATGTCAGCCGTTTATGCAATGATGTTTTGGTTTCGTCTTGACTTAGCTGCTGTCCGGCAGTGCAATTTGCATGCTTGAACGCAAACCTAATGCGGCCGGCCATGTTTCATTGCGGGACCGATATTTGGTTTGTTAAGCGGTCGGATCTTGCTGACGGATTTTAGCTCGTCAGCCCCCAATGTAAGCGTCGAAAAATCTACGCACTCGCGGACGTGCTTATACCGAAGGAGACCTGACTCGCCAAACTCAGCGCTCCCGCCGTGAGGCTGAGCGCTGCGGCACCCTGATCACGGACGCCAACCGACGGATGGAAGAGGGCTCAAGTCACGAATGCGGCCGCTCGCTTACGCTGATTTGCTCGGGTTCGCTGTTGCGATTGTTGTTCTGTTGATTCGCCACTCAGGAGGTTAATCTCGAGACCCACGTTCAAACCAAGTGAGCCAGACAGTGGGGCGGCCTACGGACAACTCTCG
>JASHSY010000115.1 GCA_030040825.1 Xanthobacteraceae bacterium | reverse complement strand
GAAAGCCGCGTGGATTAGACCCCATTGCCGCGTTGCCCAAATTGTCCGAGAGCGCCCCTGACCAACTACAATATCGCCTTCCGTCGCAACCGCGCCGGGCCTTTCAATCGACATTCCAGCCTGTCGCCAATGTCTGTCGCCAGTGTCGCCAAGAACACAGCTAAGTTATTGATATTATTGAGCGGTGGTCCCGTGTGAAGGGAACGCTCTCCCGCTGAGCTAAGCGCCCGATCCAAATCGGCGCAGGATTTAAGGAACGACTTGGCAGAGTGTCAAGCGACGCTCAATTTGAAACCCGCGAGGCGGTCATTTGCAGCGCGCGAATGCGGTCGGCGAGCGTGCCCGTGCCCTGCTGTCGCGTATCGCTCGCGGTCGGTCTGGTTTCACCGCCGTTCACCGGCGTGGTGCGCTCGGTCGCGGTGACGCCTGGAACCGCCTCGGCGAGGATCGACTCGATCGGCGAGCCCGGTCCTTCCAGCACGGCCGTAAGCCGCGCGACTTCGGCGGCCACGTCGTTGATGCGCTCGCGCAACATGGCGTTTTCGACGCGCTCCGTCGCCCACGATGTTTCCGCTTCGCGTTTCATGTTGGCGATTTCGCGTTGCAGCTTGTTGCGCTCTTCGATCGCGGCGCCGAGCTGCGCCTCCAGCTGATTGACGTCGGAGCGGAGCTTGTCGGCGGCCCCGCTCGAGCGGTTACCGGCGTTTTCAAGCTCCGCACGCAAATCGTTCTCCACCTTGGCCGCGGCTTCGATGTCGCTGCGCAACCGCCCGACCTCGAATTCGCGCTCGGCCAATTGCCGGCCCTGGTCGCCAAGCTTTCCTTCCAGCTCCTGGACGCGGCGGCCTAACACGTCGGCTTCCGTGGTGTGGACCATCAATTCGCGTTCGAGTTCGCCGGTGCGGTTGGCGAATTCATCGAGCTTGCCGCGCACCTCATTCGAGATCGCCGTCGCCGCCTCGGCTTCGCTCCGTTCGCGCGCCAGTCGCTCTTCCGTCATCCTGACCGCGCGCTCGTAATCTGCCACGCTGACTTTCATCGCTTCGACCTGCGTGCGCAAAGCTGCAAGCTCGACGCGCTGGCTGTCGGCCATGATCGAACGTTCGCCAAGTTCGGCGACGAGTTTGGCGAGATCGGCCTGTTTGTCGGACAGCCCGCGTTCGGCTTCGCGCAACGCGTTCGATTTGTGCTCGAATTCGTCCTCGGTTGCGCGTAGTTGATCGCGCAACGCCGTCTCGCGCGATTCCAGCGCGAAGATCGCCGCGGTTTTTTCACCCAACTCCTTCTTGAGGTGATTGATGGCGTCGGACTTTTTGCCGAGCTCGGCGAGTTGATTGGTCGTCTTCGCTTTCATCTGCTCGACGCTCAGTTCGAGCCGGCGCGTCGACATGGCAAATTCGGCGCGCAGCTGATCCTTGTCGGCGCGGATTTCGGCGACCGAAAGCGGCGTGGCGGCTTCGAGCCGGCGCATGGTCAACCGCACGGCGCGGTTATGCACCAGCGGGACGAACAACAATCCAAGTAGCGCCGCGACGAAAAAGCCGATCCCGAAATACATGACCGGTTCAATCATGACACCACTTTCACTTTACATCGTCGTACGGCGCGATCTTGCCATGCGAGGACGGTCCCACACCATATTCGCCTAACGTTAACCTAAACCGGGAACGTCCTCAGCGCCAGAAAAGAGCGCTGCGCTTTGTGACAGGCGGATCGACCGGCCCCCGATCCGATCGGGCGGTCGGATCATGGCCTGGATTCTTGTTTGAAGCGTGATCGTTTCGGAAAACCAATACCCACTTTTCCGGATCATGCTCTCGGTAGCCGATCTTGCGGAAGTCGCGCTCAGAAAGGGTTCCACGTCGCGCGCCGGGTGAATTTCAGATAGCCCAGATTGGCGCCAAGCCGCAGCCCCACGCCCGAGCGGATCGGCACGACCACAATGTCGTTAGCGGTCAACGCGGTCATCCCGAAGCCGCCGACAAAATAGGCAGAGCCGTCGATGCCGCCGAACCGTTCGAAAATCGCCTCGGTGCGCGGCAGGTTATAGACCAGCATCATGGTCCGCGCGCCATCGGCGCCGGCGTCAAAGCCGAGTGACGGCCCCTGCCAGTAAACCCGCACGTCGCCGGCATTCTTGGTGTACAGCGTGCCGTCGCCGTACCGCAGGCCGCCGATAAAAGCGCCACCGGCTTCCTCGCCCAAAACATAGCCGTTCGGCAGGCCCCATTGGCTGACCGCCTTCTCGACGATCATCGCCAGCCCGCGGGAAACCCCACCGAAGAAATGGTGGCCGGCCGCAATAAGCTCGTTAGCAGAAAACTGATTGCTGGCCGGCGGTTGCGACGGGGGCGGTGGCGGCGAACCGACCGAAGCTGGCGGCGTCGGCGCGGGTTGCGCCATCGCCGGGAAGGTTCCAAAGCCGGCGAGAGCGAGACCGGCGATGATGAACCGCAAGGCAGGATTCATTGAGGTCCCCCGGTTAACCCCTTGCTCACATGCACCGGCTAAGTCTCGGCGCAAGCTCCGTCGCGCAAGCTGGACCGAATCAGCCGATCTTTGGCCGAGACTATGACCGCAGCACGGCAACAACGGAAGTGTTACGGCGCCGGCCTTTCCGCGGTTAGCGGTCTCGTGCTTGCCGTCTTGGCCCTTGCGCCGGCGTGGCAGGCAGCGGCCACGGAAAGAATTGTGGTCGCATGGCATACCGGGCTTGCCATCGACGGTTACGATCCGGTGGCTTTTTATACCGACCGCAAACCGGTGCCCGGCAGTCCGGATTTCGAGTTATCTTATGGCGGCGCGGTGTGGCGTTTCGCCAATGTCGGCAATCGTGCGGCATTCGCGGCACGGCCGGATGTCTACATGCCGCAATTCGGCGGCTATGATCCGGTCGGCGTCGCACGCGGTGTCGCTGTCGCCGGCAATCCCGCGATATGGCTGATTTGGAGCCAGCGGCTGTTCTTGTTTTACGATCACAGCCGCCTCGAAAGCTTCACTGCGAATGCCGAGCGAATAAGCCGAGCGGCGGACCGCAAGTGGCCTGAGGTGCTAAGTACGCTCAGTCCCTGACACTTTCAGCCGGCGCGACTGAAGCCCGCGCGGCTGCCGGCGCCGTCGCTCGGTGGCGGGCCGCCCCAGGCGAGGAAGGCCGGAATTTTTCGCTGCGGCGTGCCGTAGCGAAGTTGCGCGCCGTCCGGCCGGGTCACGCTTCCGCCAGCTGCCGCCAGCACTGCATGACCGGCGGCAATATCCCAATCATGCGTCGGCCCAAACCGCGGATAATGGTCGGCGGTGCCCTCAGCCAGTCGGCAGAATTTCAGCGAAGACCCGCAAGCGACACGCTGGGCGTGCGGCAGGGTATCGAGGTAAATTTGCGTCGCATCGTCGAGGTGCGAGCGGCTGATCATGACGATCAGCCCGTTTTGTGGGCGCGGCCGTGCATGGATCAACTGCGGTGGCGAGAGTTGGTCGGCCGAGAATGTCAGCCGCTCGGCGCCGCGCCCGACAATTCCGCGCCAGATCTCGCCGGCGGCAGGCGCGGCGATGACCCCGAGGATCGGCACTCCGCCGCTGACCAAGGCAATGTTGACGGTATAGTCTTTTCGTCCGGCAATGAATTCGCGCGTCCCGTCCAGCGGGTCGACGAGAAAATAGTCTGCCGCCTTGATCGCGGTCTGCTGGTACGCCGCGTGTTCTTCCGAGATAATCGGCAGGTCCGGTGCAAGCCGTCCCAGACCGTTCCGGATCACCGCTTCCGCCGCTTCATCGGCGGCGGTGACCGGCGAGCCATCGGCCTTGATGCGCACGCCGTCTTGGCTCCGTGCGCCGCCGATCGCGGCTGCGGCAGACGAGCTGATGGCGGTCAGCGGCTCGATCAGCGCGACGCAGGCCGCAACGTCGAAAGCAGGCAATCAAGCCCCCGGTTTTGATTGATCCGCAGCGGGCGCAAGGCCTGTAGCACAAGGCCGCAAAGACGGCACGATTGCCGAATCGCGCGCGCTGTGACAGGCAAAAGACCATCGCATTTGCGCGGAGTCCATCATGTCCGCCCCCGCCTCCGGTCCACTTGCCATCGGCGCTCTCGACCTTGCAGCATTGCTGTGCTCGCGGGTTTGCCACGACCTGATCAGTCCGGTCGGCGCCATCGTCAACGGTATCGAGGTGATGGAGGAGGACAAAAACGAGGAGACCAAGGTTTTCGCGCTCGATCTGATCAAGAAGAGCGCGCGTCAGGCTTCCGCCAAGCTGCAATTTTGCCGGTTGGCTTTCGGCGCGGCTGGTTCCGCCGGTGCGCAGATCGATCTCGGCGATGCCGAAAAGGCGGCGCGTGGGTTGTTCGAAGACGGCAAGACCGACTTGGTGTGGAACCTGCCGCGGCAATTGCTCGTAAAAAACCGGGTCAAACTCCTTCTCAACATGCTGCTGATTGCCGCCGGGACCATTTCCCGGGGTGGAACCTTGAAGGTCGAAGCGGTCGCCAGCGGGGAGGCCATTGCCGGCCTTATTGTGACCGCAACCGGGCTCAACGCGAGGTTGAGTCCGGCCACAACCGAGCTGCTGGCCGGCAGCCCGTCCCATGCCGTCGATGCCCATGCAATCCAGCCGCTCTACGCCGGTATTCTGGCGCGGGACTGCGGTTGGGCTCTATCGGCCGGGGGCGACGTCGGGACGGTGGTTTTGACCGCGCGTTGACGCGCTTTTTAGCGATAAAGCGGCCCATTCGAAGCGGCAGGCCTGGTTGCGCAACCGAAATTAAACGCTTTCGCAACACACTGCCTCAGGATGGCCGGGCGCTGTGTGCCTGGCGGTGACGGCACGCGCCCTGCGTGCGGCGGGCAGCAGGGCGTGACATGCCGGTCGTGAGTATGCGGCGAGCGTAATATGGACGATCTGCTCCGGGAATTCCTGACCGAGACGCGCGAAAGTCTGGAGCGGGTCGATGCCGAGCTCGTGCGGTTCGAGCAGGAACCGAACAACCGCGAGATCCTCGGCAATGTCTTTCGGCTGGTCCACACTATCAAAGGTACTTGCGGTTTCCTCGGTTTGCCGCGGCTGGAGACGCTCGCGCACGCTGCCGAAAATTTAATGGGCAAATTCCGCGACGGCATGCCGGTCACCACCGATGCGGTCACGCTCGTTCTCTCCAGCATCGATCGTATCAAGCTGATCCTCGACGGAATCGAGGCGAGCGAACGCGAACCGGCCGGCGAGGACGGCGATCTGATCGAGCGGCTGAGCCGGCACGCGCAAGACACTCAGAAGGCGCCGCCCGTCCCCCGGCCGGAAAGCGCGCCGCAACCGTCGCCCGCGCTCACGGAAGAAACGCCGCAGGTTCCACCGCAAGACAAGCCGGCGACCGAGCGACCCGATGACGAGCGCAACGATCGTCTCGCCGCCCATTCTATCCGCGTCCATGTCGAGACGCTCGATCATCTGATGACTACGGTCTCGGAGCTTGTGCTAACCCGCAATCAGCTGCTTGAAATCGTCCGGCGTCACGAGGATTCCGACTTCAAAGTGCCGCTGCAACGGCTCTCCAACGTGACGGCCGAATTGCAGGAAGGGGTGATGAAAACGCGCATGCAGCCGATCGGCAACGCGTGGCAAAAGCTGCCGCGCGTGGTGCGCGACCTGTCGGCCGAGCTCGATAAGCAGATCGAGCTCGAAATGTACGGCGCCGATACCGAGCTCGATCGCCAGGTGCTCGAGCTGGTCAAGGACCCACTGACGCATCTGGTACGCAATTGCGCCGACCACGGCGTCGAGACCGCCGCCGAACGGATGGCCGCCGGCAAGCCGCTTAAGGGAATCATTCGGCTTTCAGCCTGTCATCAGGGTGGGCATATCATCATCGAAATCGCCGACGACGGCCGCGGGCTCGATCTCGCGCGTATCCGCGCCAAAGCCGTCGAAAACGGCTTCGTCGGCGAAACCGAGATCGTGCAGAAATCGGAAGCCGAGATTTGCAATCTGATTTTCATGCCTGGCTTCTCGACCGCGAGCCGCGTCACCAACATTTCCGGCCGCGGCGTCGGCATGGACGTGGTCCGCGCCAACGTGGAGCAGATTGGCGGGACCATCGATCTAAAATCCGTCCCGGACCGCGGTACGACGTTCACCATTAAAATCCCGCTGACTCTGGCCATCGTTTCCGCCCTGATCGTCGAGACAGGTGGCGAGCGTTTTGCCATTCCGCAGCTCTCGGTACTCGAGCTGGTGCGCGCCTCGGCAAACGGCGAACATCGCATCGAGTGGATCAAGGACACGCCGGTGTTGCGGCTGCGGAACAAGCTGCTGCCGCTTGTACAGCTCAAAGAAGTACTGCAGCTCGGCCACGGCGACGACGGTGGATTTGTGGTGGTGACGCAGGTCGGCAGCCAGGTATTCGGTATTGTCGTCGACGGAGTTTTCCACACCGAGGAAATCGTCATCAAGCCGATGTCGTCGCGGCTGCGCAACATCGCGGTTTTCTCCGGCACCACCATCCTCGGCGACGGCACCGTGATCATGATCATCGACCCGAACGGAGTGGCGCAGACGCTGGGACGCATCACGCCGCTCGGCCAAGCTGACCGGACCGCAGTCGATGACGGCGAAGACGCCGTGCAGGAGGATTTGACGCCGCTTCTGGTCTTCCGCGCCGGCTCGCAACAGCCGAAAGCCGTGTTGTTATCGCTCGTATCGCGGCTCGAGGAGATCGATTGCCGGCGAATTGAGACCTCCGACGGCCATCAACTGGTGCAATACCGCGATCAGCTGATGCCGTTGTTGCGCATAGATGCAGGGGCCGAGATCAAAAGGGATGGCGCGCAGCCGGTTCTGGTGTTTTCCGACGGCGGCCGCTCGATGGGTCTTGCGGTCGATGAGATCGTCGACATCGTCGAGCAACGGCTCGACGTCGAAGTGATGAGCGAGCGTCCGGGCGTTCTTGGTTACGCGGTGATCAAGGGGACCGCCACCGAGATCATCGACGTCGCTCACTTTCTGCCGCGGGCCTATGCGGACTGGTTCCGCCGGCGCGATGCGCGCTCCGCGCCGGCCGCGCGCAAGGTATTGCTCGTCGACGACTCGGCGTTTTTCCGCGATATGCTGGCGCCGCTGATCAAGGCCGCAGGCTACCAGGTGGTCGCCGTCGCTTCCGCCGGACAGGCGCTGGCGGCGATCGAGTCCGGGACGCGGGTCGATCTCGTTGTTACCGACATCGATATGCCGGACATGGACGGTTTCGAACTCGCCGCCGCGTTACGCGAGGATCCGCGCACCGCCGCTATTCCGGTCATCGCGTTGTCGGCGATGGCGTCGGCCGACACGATCGAGCGCGGCCGCAGCGCAGGCTTCCACGATTTCGTCGCCAAATTCGATCGCTCCGGGCTGATCGCCGCGCTCAAAGAGCAGAGCGACGACCTGCATCAGGCGGCATAAACGCAATCGGATCGGACACCAGCATGAACGATGACATCAATTTTACTGAATTCGTCACCTTCACGATCGCCGGGCAGATTTTCGGTCTGCCGATCTCGCGTGTGCAGGATGTGTTCAAGCCCTCACGCATCACCAAGGTGCCCCTGGCGACCGGGGAGGTCGCAGGCGTGCTGAATCTGCGCGGCCGCATCGTGACTGCGATCTGCATGCGTCACCGGCTGGAGGTGAAGCCGCGCGAGGAACACGAGTCGCCAATGGCGATCGGGATCGAGGCCAAGGGCGAATCGTTCGGACTGGTGGTCGATATGGTCGGCGAGGTGCTCAAGCTTCCAGAGACGCAGCGCGAGCCCAATCCCATCAATCTCGATCGCAAGCTGGCGGCGCTGGCCGCAGGAATTTATCGGCTCGACGGTCAGCTTCTCGTTGTGCTCGACATAGACCGGATACTCGATCTGGGCGCCGAACCGGCGGTGGCGGCGTGAGGTGAAGTGCAGCGCGTCGAATTGCAGGTAGCTGCGAAGCGGATCGCCCGCGAAGCGTGGAGTAAGAAGATGAAAACGTGCTTGGTCGTCGACGACTCGAGTGTTATCCGCAAGGTCGCGCGGAGAATCCTCGAAGGACTCGAGTTTCAGATCGTGGAAGCGGAAAACGGCGAGGAAGCCATCGAATCCTGCCGCCAGCAAATTCCCGATGCGATCCTGCTCGACTGGAACATGCCGAAGATGGACGGCTACGATTTCCTGCGCGCGCTACGCCGGTTGCCCGGCGGCGACAAGCCGAAAGTAGTGTTTTGCACCACGGAAAACGACGTCGCGCATATTGCTCGCGCGCTGCACGCCGGCGCCAACGAATACATCATGAAACCTTTCGACAAAGACATTGTCGAGGCAAAGTTCCAGGAAGTCGGACTGATCTGAACGCATAAGGCGCGGCCGAACGTTCAGTCCGCGAAAATCCGGGCGTCCAAGCACCGGTCCCAAGTAAATAATGTGAGTCAATGAGTAACGTCCTTACCGCCGCGAGACCGTCGATCGCCGTCGATTGCCCCATCCGCGTTATGATTGTTGACGACGCGATCGTTGTCCGTCGCCTACTGTCGCGCTGGATCGGCGCCGAGCCTGACATGATAGTCACCGCGTGCCTGCGCACCGGGCGCCAGGCCGTCGATCAGATTGAGGAATGCGATCCGGACGTTGTTGTCCTGGACGTCGACATGCCGGAGCTCGACGGCATTTCGGCGCTTCCGCTGCTGCTGAGAAAACGCCGCGACCTGGTTGTGATTATGGCCTCCACGCTTACTCGCCGGAGCGCAGAGGTGAGCTTGCGCGCGCTGTCGCTCGGCGCCGCCGATTATGTACCTAAGCCGGAAGCCGTTCTCGACGCAGCGACGTCGGTGACGTTCCAGCGCGAGCTGATCGATAAGATCCGCTACCTGGGCCGTCGCCGCCGAATACATCCGGAAAAAATCGCGCCGGCGACGTCCCGGCCCGTCTCAATACTCGAGCGCGCAACGCCACACGCCGAAGTCGATTCTTTTAGGCTGCGGCCGTTCGCCTCGTCGATACCGCGCGCACTGCTGATCGGTTCGTCGACCGGCGGTCCGCAGGCGTTGAATTCGCTGGTAGGGCAGATCGGCATCACTATGGAACGGGCGCCGGTCCTGATCACCCAGCACATGCCGCCTACCTTCACCACGGTTTTGGCCGAACATCTTACCCGGGTCAGCGGACGAAGCGTACGCGAGGCCGAACACGACGAGCCGGTCGTCGCCGGCGGTGTTTATCTTGCGCCCGGAGGCCGGCATATGCGGGTCAAGCGCGGTCGCGACGGTCTGCCGACAATCGCACTCGGTGACGATCCACCGATCAATTTCTGCAAGCCTTCGGTCGACCCGATGCTGTCCGCGGGTGCCGAAGTATGGGGCGCATCGGGCCTGGCGCTG
The DNA here is from genome assembly GCA_030040825.1 of Xanthobacteraceae bacterium. Classification (GTDB taxonomy): domain Bacteria; phylum Pseudomonadota; class Alphaproteobacteria; order Rhizobiales; family Xanthobacteraceae; genus BOG-931. The sequence goes on along the minus strand of JASHSY010000115.1, from coordinate 6,536 downwards.
ATCCTCACTGGCATGGGTGCCGACGGCACCCGTGGCGCCGCCGATATTGCGACTGCGGGCGGCAGCGTGATTGCGCAAGATGAGGCGTCGAGCGTGGTATGGGGCATGCCGCGCTCGGTGGCGCGGGCCGGTCTTTGCTCGGCCGTGCTTCCACTTAGCGAGATCGCCGCCAAGATCAATCGCTTGTTCGCGGGGGATCGCTCATGACCCCGTTTGACTACGATTTTTTACGCAAATGCCTCAAAGAGCGCTCCGGCCTGGTTCTGTCAGCCGACAAGCAATACCTCGTCGAGAGCCGCCTGCTGCCGGTCGCGCGCAGAGCCGGGCTTAACGGCCTTAGCGAGCTGGTGACGAAGCTCAAACGCAAGGATACAGAAGCCTTGATGACGACGGTCGTCGAGGCGATGACCACCAACGAGACATTTTTTTTCCGCGACAAGACACCGTTCGAGCATTTTCGCTCCACGATATTGCCAGCGCTGATGGCGGCACGTCCGAACTCCCATCACATTCGCATCTGGTGCGCTGCCGCCTCGACCGGCCAAGAGCCGTATTCGCTAGCCATGGCGCTCAAGGAGATGGAGCACGAGCTCGACGGCTGGCGCATTGATATCTTGGCAACCGACCTTTCCGCTGAAGTGCTGGAAAAGGCGCGGCAGGGAATCTACAGCCAGTTCGAAGCGCAGCGCGGCCTGCCGATTCAGCTTTTGATCAAATACTTCACGCAGGTCGGCGAAATGTGGCAGATCGCACCGAATATCCGGTCGATGGTCAAGTTTCATCAAATCAACTTGCTGACCGACTTCGCCCATCTGGGCATGTTTGATTTGGTCCTTTGCCGCAATTTGTTGATCTATTTCGATCAAGCGGCCAAGGTCGATCTGCTCGAACGTTTGGCGCGGGTCATTTACGACGATGGCTATCTCATCCTCGGCGCGGCCGAGACGGTCGTCGGCCTCACCGAAAGTTTCAGGGTTCTATCGGACAAACGCGGCCTCTATGCGCCGAATCTGCGTCAGCCGCGCGCGGTGCCGGGCGTGGGTCGGCATGCGCCGCGGCTGGTCACCGTCGCAAGTTGAGTGCTGCTCCTTCCAAAACAAAAACCCCGGCGGTCGGCCGGGGTTTTTGCTTGTCTGAAATAACCGGGCAAAGCTCAGGCGGAGATTTTCGCCTCGTCCTCGCTCGGCTCGCGCAGCACGTAGCCACGGCCCCAAACTGTCTCGATGTAGTTCTTGCCGCTCGAAGCATTGGCAAGTTTCTTGCGCAGCTTGCAGATGAAGACGTCGATGATTTTGAGCTCCGGCTCGTCCATCCCGCCATAGAGGTGATTGAGAAACATCTCCTTGGTCAGCGTCGTGCCCTTGCGCAGCGAAAGCAGCTCCAGCATCTGGTATTCTTTGCCGGTGAGATGGACACGCGCGGCGCTGACCTCGACCGTCTTGGTGTCGAGGTTGACGACGAGATCGCCGGTCTGAATGACCGACTGCGCATGCCCCTTGGAGCGCCGCACAATCGCGTGGATACGCGCGACCAACTCGTCCTTATGGAACGGCTTGGTCATGTAATCATCGGCGCCGAAGCCGAGACCCCTGACCTTGTCCTCGATGCCGGCAAGGCCGGTAAGGATCAGGATCGGCGTCTTGACCTTCGACACGCGCAGGCTCCGCAACACTTCGAAGCCCGACATATCCGGCAGATTAAGATCGAGGAGGATGATGTCGTAGTCGTAAATCTTACCGAGATCGATCCCTTCCTCGCCGAGATCGGTGGTGTAGACATTGAAGCTCTCGGATTTGAGCATCAACTCAATCGATTGCGCTGTGGCGCTATCGTCTTCGATCAGCAATACGCGCATGCCAGTCCCCTTCTTCGCCGCGCGACTTAAGGTCGGCACGCCCTTAAGGCGGCCCCCGCAAAACGCCTTGGGACAAACTGATTCGAGATTGTAAACGCGATATGGTTAACAAAACCTGATTCATCCACGCAAGCATTCCCTAGGCAAATTCCTGCGAATCGCCTTAAGATATTGCCTGAGAGTGGTTTTTCGGCCACGCGGGCGCTCATTTATCAGGTTAAGTTTCGGTGCTAACCGACTCATGAGACTCGCCCCCTTCTTTACGGTCGGGCGAGCCGTCGTATTCCCAAGGACGACGCAATGATTAACGGCCCGGGTAAATACAGCGTTAAGATTGGTGTTGCTGAGGTAACCAAACCCTCTCGGCCAGCGGCGACCGCGTCATGAAGGCGTTGGCCGAGCAGATCAACGAACTCGACGGTATCGATATTTACGGCCGCGTGGTCGGGGTGCGCGGGTTGATGGTCGAGGTGGCCGGTCCTCTCTACGCCATGTCGGTCGGCGCACGCGTTCTCGTCGAGACGCCGGCCAAGACCATCCCCTGCGAAGTGGTCGGGTTTTCCGGTGGTAATGCGTTATTGATGCCATTTGCTCCGCTCGAGGGTGTGCGGCGTGGGTGCCGGGCGCTCGTGACGTCGGTTGCCGGCGCCGTGCGGCCTTCTTCCGGCTGGCTCGGTCGCGTGGTCAACGCGCTCGGCGAGCCGATCGATGGCAAGGGGCCGCTGCTGCACGGCCCTTCACCCTATCCATTCCGCAATACGCCGCCGCTTGCGCACGCGCGCCGCCGGGTCGGCCCGCCCCTCGACCTCGGCGTGCGCGCTCTCAATACCTTCATTACCTGCTGCCGCGGCCAGCGCATGGGCATTTTCTCCGGCTCCGGCGTCGGCAAATCGGTGCTGCTCTCGATGCTCGCCCGCAACGTCGTGGCCGACGTGACGGTGATCGGTCTGATCGGCGAACGCGGTCGCGAAGTACAGGAGTTTCTGCAGGACGATCTCGGCGATGTGGGTCTTATTCGCTCGGTGGTCGTCGTTTCCACATCCGACGAGCCGGCGCTGATGCGCCGCCAGGCCGCGCATCTGACGCTTGCGATCGCCGAATATTTTCGCGATGAGGGCAAGGACGTCCTGGTGCTGATGGATTCGGTCACGCGCTTCGCCATGGCGCAGCGCGAGATCGGACTTTCAGCGGGCGAACCGCCGACCGCCAAAGGCTACACGCCGACGGTCTTCACCGAGTTGCCGCGGCTGCTTGAACGGGCCGGGCCGGGCACCGAGCAGGGCACCATCACCGGCATCTTCACGGTGCTAGTGGACGGCGACGACTACAACGAACCGATCGCCGATGCGGTGCGCGGCATCCTCGACGGTCATATCGTGATGGAGCGGGCGATTGCCGAGCGCGGCCGCTATCCGGCGATCAACGTGCTTAAATCGGTTTCGCGCACCATGCCCCGCGCCGCCGATCCCGATTACCTGCCGATCCTTAACCAGGCGCGTCAGGTCATGGCGACCTACGCCGATATGGAGGAGCTGATCCGGTTGGGCGCCTACCGGGCCGGAACCAGCCCGGAAGTCGATGAGGCCATCCGGCTGCATAAGCCGCTGGAGGCTTTTCTGGCCCAAAGTAAGGAAGAAGCAACCAGCTTGGCAGAAGGTTATCGCCGTTTGGCTGAGATAATGACCAGCGTGGCGGTTCAGAGCGCCGCATCAGCCTAGCCGCAGACTCGTGATGCGGCGTTCTCAACCAAAGCTACACTGGATCAATACCTTACTCGTGTCCTTCGATTCCGAAATTCGCCAATGAACAGCCCCAATACGAGGCGAATTTCGGAATCTGGGCACTAGCTCGGAAACCGAACGCTAACGTTATCGGGGCACAATTGAGGTTATGGGGGCGCCGTGCGGCGGGTTTCGACCGGCGTCATGATCCCGTCGCTTCGGGGAGTACCAGTAGATGAAGTCCCGTGAGACGCTCATTCGCCTGAAGAAGTTTCAGGTTGACGAGAAACGGCGTAAGGTCGCGCAAATCGAAACCATGATCGCCGAATTCGAGCGCATGGCGGCCGATCTCGAGCGCGAAATCCGGGTCGAACAGGACCGCGCCGGCATCCACGATCCGGGCCATTTTGCCTATCCGACTTACGCCAAGGCGGCGATTACCCGGCGCGAAAATCTCAAACGCTCGGCGGACGAATTGCGCACCCAGCTCGAGGACGCAAAACTCGCGCTTGCCGAAGCCTTCGACGAACTCAAGAAGGTCGAGTTACTCGACGAGCGCGACCAGATGCGGGAGCGGGAAGCCGAGAATACCGCCGAACAGGTCGAACTCGACGCCATTGCGCTGATGCGGGTTCGCGGCGGCGCGCCGGCCTAATTTCTTTCCGTCGTTTCGGAGCCGCGTGATCCTCCTGCGCTCGCTGTGCGAGCCACGCAGGGTCTGACTCTGCCGCCGCGCGAAACCTATAATCCGTAGTCAATCCATAATCCCAGCACCGGGATGTGGCTTCCGGGTCGCTGCCGTTGGCGGCGTTCCGAATGACGAAAAGTCCCTCCTTTCGCCCTCGACGAAGGCCGGCTTCCGCGGCGATAATCCGCCTCCACGCAGGGTCTTAACAGACCGGGGGCCGTCCATGCTGTTGATGCAAGCGGAGCTGGTTGGACTGCTTGCAGCCGTCGCTCACGGCGACGAGGCCGCTTTCGAACAGCTCTATGCGGCAACCCGCGCGAAACTGTATGGGGTGCTTCTGCGTATCTTGGGCAGGCCCGAATTGGCCGAAGAGGTGATGCAGGAGACCTACGTCAAGGTTTGGAAGATGGCCGGAAAATTCGACCCCAGCGTCGCCAGCCCGATCACGTGGATGGTGGCGATCGCCCGCAACCGTGCCATCGACATCGTGCGCAAGAGAACTGAACTCTCGATCGAGGATGAGCCGGAAGCGATGGAGGTGGCGGCCGAGACGCCGCCGCCGTTGGCGCGCCGTGAGATGACCGAGGAGCTGAAGCGGCTTTTGTCGTGCCTCGGCAAGCTCGATCCGGAAAAGCAGCGCATCGTGCTGCTGGCTTATTACAGCGGCTGGAGTCGCGAACAGCTTGCCCACAGGCTCGACATTCCGGTGAACACAATCAAGACTTGGTTGCGGCGCAGCTTGATCGAGATCCGCGAATGTCTAGGTGCGCCGTGACGCAGGAGCGTGGATAGCCATGTTGGACGAGGAGCACGACACGCTGGCCGCCGAATACGTGCTTGGTACGCTTTCCGCCGAGGAACGCGAGCACGCCGAGGCGCTGCTGTCATTCGATCCGGGCTTCGAAGCTGCCGTTCGCCAATGGGAGCGGCGCCTCGGCGAGCTTAACGTCATGGTGGAAGCGGTGGAGCCGCCGCCGGAGGTCTGGGAGAAAATCAAGGACCGGGTGATGCCGGTCGCGCCCGCAAGCGAGGCCGAAACTCTCACGCCGGAAGGCGCGCCGGTGTCCCTCACGCCGGACGGCGGGCCGGAGTCGTTCGCACTGGCAAGCGAAGACGAATTGCATTTACCGCGCGACCTCGACAATCCGGCGACGGCTGCCGCGCTGGCCAGCGATCTTGCGTCGTTCGCAGAGACCGCAGCCGATGCGCCGCCCGCCGCGTCAGCCGACAGCGAGCCGGCGGCATCGGTCGTCGCCACGCCGCCAGAGCCGGAGCCGAAGCCGACGCCGGTCCCGCGCGACGCCGATGTGATCTACCTTGCCGCCCGCGTGCGGCGCTGGCGGGGCATGAGCGTGGTGTTCGGCACGATCGCCGCATTGCTTGCCCTGTATGTCGTCACACGGCAGTTCGCGCCGGAACTGATCCCCCCGCAACTGCGGCCCGCCGGCGCGGGCCTGACGGTGCAAGCAGGCGATACGTCGCGGCCGCAGCAGGATCGGTTGGTGGCCGTGCTGCAACAGGGGCCGAACGCGCCGGCATTTTTGCTCACCGTCGATGCGCAGGCCCGCACGCTGGTGGTCCGTCGGGTGTCGGCAACTTCGGAAGCGGGAAAGAGTTACGAGCTGTGGCTGATTGCGGGCGGCAACGCACCCCAATCGCTGGGCGTTATCGGCAACGACGAGTTCACGCAGCGGCCAGTGCCGGCGAACTTCAACGCCGATACCTTGCGCAACGCGGTCTACGCCGTATCGCTCGAGCCGGCGGGCGGCTCAAAGAGTGGCGCCCCTAGCGGACCGGTTCTGTTCACCGGCAAGGCGGTCGAATCGCTACCGGCATTACCGCCGCCTAAACCGGCGTCGCCGCGGACCTGATCAAAACTTTTTTAGGTCGGAAGTCAGGCTTAAGTCAGCGGATTGGCGGCAGCCGACCGCTCAGCGCGGTCGGTTGGCCGGCTTTGACCAGCGGTGCCGTTCCAAGATCAAGGTTGCCGATCCGGGCAAAGATTCCAACCGCCGCAACCAGGGTCGCGCACAAGAGTCCGATGACCACGATCTTCAAATGCGTGCGGCGGTCCGCGCTGTACATCGAATGATTCATGGCGTCCTCAGAGTTTTTTCGCGTCCTTAGAGTTTTTCGGTGGGCCGCGGCGTCTGGCAACCCATTCAACCCGCCACCATCACTTACGTAAGGGCCAACGCAACTAAAACGCTTGTCACTGAACGTTGATCAACCATGATAACGAGTGACACCGTCCTTGGTTCCGCCCAAAAAC
>JASHSY010000114.1 GCA_030040825.1 Xanthobacteraceae bacterium | reverse complement strand
TCGAGATTCCAAAGCTCTGCGCCACGGACATGCTCGATGCCTTCGGCCACCGGCGTGGTGCAGGAGGCTGGCGTGCCCGGACGGCCGTCGATCTCGACCAGGCACAGCCGGCAGGAGCCGAACGCATCCAACATATCGGTGGCGCAGAGCTTGGGAATCTCCACCCCAATCTCCATCGCCGCGCGCATGACCGAGGTACCCTCCGGCACCGAGATTTTCCTGCCGTCGACGGTCAGCGTGACGGCTTTTTCCGCCTTGGAGCGCGGCGTTCCGTAGTCGATCTCTTTCATGAGCGAATGTTCTGTGAGCGACATGGCGCTCTCCTATTCAGCTGCTTGCAGGCGCGGCGGCGCGCCAAAGTCCTCGGGGAAGTGGGTCAGCGCGCTCATCACCGGGAAAGGCGTAAACCCGCCGAGCGCGCACAGCGATCCAAACTTGAGCGTATTGCAAAGGTCTTCCAGCAGCGCCGTATTGGCCGCCCGGTTCTCGTTGCGAATAATGCGGTCGATAACCTCCACGCCGCGGGTCGAGCCGACGCGGCAGGGCGTGCATTTGCCGCACGATTCGATGGCGCAGAATTCCATGGCGAAGCGCGCTTGCTTGGCCATGTCGACGGTATCGTCGAAAACGACGATGCCGCCATGGCCGATCAGGCCCTCGCGTGCGGTGAAAGCCTCGTAGTCGAACGGTGTATCGAACAACGCCCGCGGAAAGTAGGCGCCAAGCGGGCCGCCGACTTGAACCGCGCGCACCGGCCGGCCGCTGCGCGTGCCGCCGCCGATGTCGTCGACCAGTTCACCGAGCGTGATGCCGAACGCCGTTTCAAACAGGCCGCCGTGCTTGATGTTGCCGGCGAGTTGGATTGGCATAGTGCCGCGCGATTTCCCCATGCCGAAATCGCGGTAGAAGGCGCCGCCTTTTTCCATGATGATCGGCACTGATGCAAATGAGAGCACGTTATTGATGACCGTCGGCTGGCCGAACAGGCCTTTATGGGCCGGCAGCGGCGGCTTGGCGCGAACCAGGCCGCGCTTGCCTTCGAGACTGTCGAGGAGCGACGTCTCTTCGCCGCAAACATAGGCGCCGGCGCCGCTGCGCACTTCCATGTCGAAGGCAAACAACGAATTGGCAATCCGTTCGCCGAGGAAGCCGCCGCGCCGCGCCGCAATGATCGCCGCCTCCATGGCGGCAATCGCATGCGGATACTCCGAGCGGATGTAGACGTAGCCCTTGGTCGCGCCGACCGCGATGGCGGCAATGGTCATCCCTTCGATCAGTACAAAGGGATCGCCTTCCATAATCATGCGGTCGGCAAACGTGCCGCTATCGCCCTCATCAGCATTGCATACGACATATTTCTGCGGTGCCGCCGTCTCCGCCACGGTGCGCCATTTGATCCCGGTCGGAAATCCGGCGCCGCCGCGGCCGCGCAGGCCCGATTGAACCACGTCCTCGACGATTGCTGCCGCACCTACTGAAATTGCGCGCTCAAGGCCCTTGTAACCGCCATGCGAACGATAATCGTCGAGCGAGCGTGGATCGACGATGCCGCAGCGTGCGAAGGTGAGCCGCGTCTGCCGCTTCAGCCACGGAATCTCTTCGGTTGGCCCAAGCCGCAGTGAGTGGTCGCCGTCACCGAGGAGGGCGGCGAGCAAGCCATCCGCGTCACCCGGCGCGACCGGACCGTAGGCAACACGGCCAGTGGGCGTGTCGACCTCGACCATGGGCTCCAGCCAATAGAGGCCGCGCGAACCGTTGCGTACGATATCGACCGCGACTTTCTGCCGCGCGGCTGCGTTACGGATCGCGCCGGCGACTTCTTCGGCGCCGACCGCGAGTGCCGCGGCATCGATTGGAATATAAAGCCGCAGCGTCGTCATCGCTGCATCTCCGCCAGCAAGGCGTCAAGCCGCTCGCGATCGAGCCGCCCGACAACGCGTCCGTCGAGCATCGCCGACGGCGCTGTGGCGCACAGGCCCAGACAGTAAACCGGCTCGAGGCTGACACTGCCGTCGATAGCCGTTTTCCCCAACGCCAAGCCCAAGCGAGCCTGCGCATGGGCGGCCAACGGATCGCCCCCGGCCGCCTGGCAGGCTTCCGCCCGACAAAGTTTGAGCACGTGGCGGCCTGCCGGTTCGCGCCGAAAATCGTGATAAAACGTCACCACGCCGTGCACTTCGGCTCGCGTTATGTTCAGCGCATCGGCTATCAGCGGCTCGGCGGCCTCGTCGATATAACCGAACTCCGCCTGCAGCGCGTGCAGTATTGGCAGCAGCGGGCCCTCGCGATCGAGGTGCTCGCGGATGCAGGACTGTGCAACCTCCTCGTCCCAGGGGACATGAGTGGCGCCACGCGTTCCTTGCTGTTTCACGGACATCGGAATTTCTGTTTTTTCATGAACGTCGGAATTTGTTTTTCACGATATGCGACGTCGCTCTATCGTTCAGGATAACTATACATTTTACAGCAATTCAAAAAGGTTGTCGCTCCGAACGGAGGGTGCTTTTTTGCATTGCGGCAGAGACTTTTATTCTTAACCTTTCACGTAGCATGGGCGTTCGCCCATCGGTCCGAACGCCTAATACGCGGGCGATCGCGTATGGCCGCGAATGGCTAAAATGCGCCGACCCTGGAATCTCTCATCGACCGAGTGAGCAGGCCGAATTTTACGCGTCCGGATATTGTGCGGCGATCACTTCGGCGCGAGCCGCATCCTCCGGCGTGTTGATGTTCATGAACGGATCGACTGGCGCCGCAGGCCAGTCGGCCAAGGCGACACCGTACCGGCTGGTCCAGGCCTCGATTTTGCGCAGACCTTCGTTCACCAAGGCGCGTCTTAACTCCTCGCGCAGCATCACCGGCCATAACGCCACGGTCGGATGACGCCGTTCGCCCGAACGCGCGCATGCAAGTGCTGTACTCGCTTTGCGACGAGCTTCATGCAGACGCGGCACGATGTCCGTCGGTAAAAAAGGACAGTCACCAGGCACGCTCGCCAGCCATTCATTGTCCGGCGCATTCGCCGCAGCCCAGTCGAGCCCGGCGAGGACGCCGGCAAGGGGCCCGGCAAAATCCGGGACGCTATCGGTGACGACCGTGAGACCGGTGTCGGCAAACCGCGCCGTGTCGCCGTTGGCGTTCAGAATCGTCCGGCTGCATTGCGGCACGAAGCGCGTTAAGACGCGTTCGAGAATGGTGGCGCCGCCGATGCGCGTGCGCGCCTTGTCGCCCCCGCCCATGCGGCGCGCCAGTCCACCGGCAAGAATGAGGCCGATCGTCGAAGGGCGGTTTTCCGCGTCGATCGCTCCTTCTTCCGCAGCGTTACGCAAAGCGCGCGCCTTTCCTTCGTGTACCGGCAAGCTTCGGCATCGAACCCACGTTGGCGAAGGCCGATCGCGAGCCGAATATTTCGCGATTTTGCGACGCGATGTTTAGCTTAAACATCTTGCGCTTGATAGGACCCGATGAAACGCACAGCATTGGAACAGCGCCGAAACATCGCTCGCGAATATCCTTCCAGGGGCGGTCTCAATTCGCAGGGCTGCTTTGCGCCGCCGCTCGCGCTATGCTGTTGCAAGAAACGGCCAACAATCAAGAAACGGCCGACAATAAAGGAGGTCACCGTGCAGAAAGTTGCGACCCATTCAGCGTCTTCGTCTCTCTCCCCGCCGGCATTTAGCGCCTCGCTCGCCTATAACGCCGAGGCCGCCGGAAAATACCTCGGCGAGGTCGAAAAGCGGTTGCAAGCGCAAAGGACCAACGGGTTGGATCAGCAGCGCTCGGAGGTCATGGCGCTGAAGGCGGATGCGCGCCGCATAAAAGAGCGCTTCTTCCGGCTGCACGCTGCGGCCATCTATGACGAAGTGACCAATAATGGGGCGCGCTATCTGCGCGTATCCGAGGTCATGGAGGCGGCCGCCACGCGCTATCCGACGTTGCTGCCGAGCCGTGCCCAGCTCGACGACGAGCGCGCACTGAAGAAGCAGAGTGCCAAGGAAGGCCGCGAGCTCGATCAGGGGCTGTTTCTTGGGCAGGTCCTTGCCGACCAGAAGCGCGGCATGCATCTCATTCATGCCATGCTGCGGCCCAAGCGCGAGGCACTCGATCGCCTCGCCGAATTCCGGCGCACCGGCTTCGTCGACCTCGGACTTGCCAAAGCCGAACGCAAGGGCAATGTGGGACACGTTACGCACAACAACGCCAAATTCCTCAATGCCGAAGACAATCTCGCCACCGCGACGCTGGAAACCGCTGTCGATCTTGTGCTGCTTGACGATGCGATCGAGGTCGGCGTGCTGCGCGGCGGCACGGTGCAGCATCCCAAGCACGCCGGTCGCCGCGTCTTCAACGCCGGGATCAATCTCACGCACCTCTATTACGGCCAAATCTCTTTTGTCGACTTTCTGATGGAGCGCGAGCTTGGCTTTCTGCACAAGATGTATCGCGGCCATTGGGTTTCGGAATCCTACGACGAAGAATACGAGGATTATGTCGAGAAGCCGTGGATCGCGGCGGTCGAGTCATTCGCGATCGGGGGAGGGTGCCAACTCCTTTGCATTATGGATCGCGTGCTGGCCGAGCCCGGCTCGTATTTCAACCTCCCGGCAAGCAAGGAGGGGTTCATTCCGGGCGCGGCCAATTTGCGATTTCCGCGCCTTGTCGGCGTCAAGCTCACGCGCGACGGTCTTTTCTTTGAGCGCAAATTCGAGGCGGATAGCCCGGAAGGCCGTCTCATCTGCGACGAAGTGGTGCCGCCGGGCGAAATGGATGCAGCGATCGAGCGAAATGCGCAGCAACTGGTGAAGGCCGGAATGACGAGCCTGGTAGCCAACCGCAAAGCGCTGCGGGTCGCGCAGGAGCCGCTGTCGGACTTCCGACGTTACTTTGCGACCTACGCGCGTCAGCAGTCTCTTTGTATGTATGACGAGAAACTGCTCGAAAACCTGGAAAACAGCTGGAAGCCGGCTATCCGGCACCTGTGAGCGACGATGAGCACCTCCGATACGGCGGCGGACGCGCCGCAACTTAGCTCGGTCACGCGGGTCACTGTGGAAGCAAAAGACACGGTCGGCGCGATGATGTCCGGCATGCCGATGGTGGCGGCGACGCCATGGCTCGTCGGCATTGCCGAACTGGCTTGCGGCCGGCTCGTGCTCGATCTGCTCGAGCCGGGCCAGATCACGGTTGGCAGTCGCGTGGTCATCGATCACCTCGGCCCGAGCAAGGTCGGTGCCGAGCTCATTATCAGGACCACGCTGCAAAGCCACGAGAAGAACCGGTTCAAATTTGGCGTCCGCATCGAAGATGGCCCACGCACCGTGGCGGTTGTCGAGCACCACCGTGCCGCGGTTTCGTTGGAAAAAATCATGAAAGCGGTAGGCTAGGCGTTCCGCGGTCGAGGGCGAAAAATGCGAACGATTGCGGAAATGCTCCGCTGGCGCGCGCAGCGGCACCCCTCGCTGGACGCGGTCTGGTACGCGGGCAAATCGCAAACTTACGCCGAACTCGATGCGTCAAGCTCGCTGCTCGCCGGCGGCTTGGTTGGCACGCTCGGACTGCAACCCGGCGACCGTATCGCCATTCTCGACAAAAACTGTGCCGCCTATCTGGAAATGTTTTTTGCGCTCGACAAGGCCGGCTTGGTCGCGGCCCCGCTTAATTGGCGCCTCACCGCGCACGAGGTGAAGCTGATCATCGACGATATGAAGCCGAAATTGATTGTCACCGGGCCGGAGTTCAAGGCGACGGGTGTCGCGTCGGGGGTGCCGACGATGACGTTCGATGACTTGCCGCGCGGCGGCGGCGATCCAAGGCGCGACGTCGACGGCGCGGTCAGCACCCAGTTCTGCACATCGGGCACCACCGGATTGCCGAAAGGCGCCATGCTAACCGGCTGGAATGTGCTCAACGTCGGAGATTGTCTCGCACAAGAAATGCCGGAGATTCGGGAAGGCGGCCGTCATCTCGTTTGCCTGCCATTGTTCCATATCGGCGGCGCGGGATGGGCGATCTGGGCGATGCAGCGCGGTTCCGCCGCGATCATTGTGCGCGAGACCGTGCCGGAGCAACTCCTCAACACTATGGTCGGGCAAAAAGTCGAGACCGCGTTGTTGGCGCCGACCCTGATGCTGTTCCTATGCGAGCTGCCTGCCGCGCGCACGGCCGACTTTTCCGCGCTCAGGCATATTACCTACGGGACAGCGCCGATCTCGCCCGATCTGCTGCGCCGCTCGATCAAGACGTTCAAATGCCGCTTCTCGCAGCTTTATGGCCTTACCGAAACGACCGGACCGATCACCGCACTGCCGCATGAGCATCACACTGGCGAGCGGCTGCTGTCCTGCGGTCGGCCGATGTTCGGCGGCCGCGTCCGGATTGTAGACGCCGAGGGCAACGACATGCCGCCACGCCAGGTCGGCGAGATCCTTTATCAGGGCGAGAGCCTGATGGCCGGTTATTGGCAACGCGAGAAAGAGACCGCACAAGCCATCCGCGGCGGCTGGCTGCATACCGGCGACGCCGGTTTTCTCGACGAGGAGGGTTTTATCTTCCTCAAAGACCGGGTCAGAGACATGATCGTGTCAGGCGGTGAGAACGTCTATCCGGCCGAAGTCGAAGCCGTGCTGATGGGCCATCCCGAGGTGCTGGAATGCGCCGTGATCGGCGTTCCGGACCCCAAATGGGGCGAAACGGTCAAAGCCGTGGTGGTTCGGCGCGTCGGTACCAATTTGAGCGAACCTGCGCTGATTGAATGGAGCCGCGATAAGATCGCTGGCTTTAAACGGCCGCGTTCGGTGGACTTTATGGAGGTGCTGCCGCGCAACGCCAGCGGCAAGCTGCTCAAGCGGACCCTGCGCGAACCCTATTGGAAGGGTTACGCACGCATGGTCAATTAGCCCTGACGATCGAAATAAACCCGACCAGCCCGCTCGGCCTTGGCCGTAACTTGCTTTATAATTGTTCCAGACCCGACGGGGTGAAGTAAGCCGTCCCGTACAGTGAGGGATGACGGCCATGCCAGTGACCTACACGCCCTGGCTCGTGTTGCTTTCAATCGTCATGGCGATTCAAGGCGCCTATGTCGGCTTGAGTCTTGCCGTACAAATTAAAGACGCCACCGGAGTGCGACGGCGCCTGTTGCTGGCCGGCGCCACCGTCTCACTGGCCCTTGCGATCTGGACCATGCATTTTGTCGGCATGCTGGCGGTCCGCCAGACGTTTCAGGTGGACTATCAGGTCCTGCCGACGCTGCTGTCATTCCTGGTCTGCGCCATCGTCGTCGGCGCTGCGGTCTATGCCACCAGTTCGGGCCCGCTCACGCTGCTGCGCTTGACGCTGTCGGCGTGCCTCATGGGGGGCGGCATTTTCACCATGCATTATGTCGGCATGACCGCGCTCGATGCGAGCGCGTACATGATTCACGATCCGGTTTACGTCGCCGCCAGCATGGCGATCGCCATTGCCGCGTCGGGTCTGGCGCTGTGGCTGGCGACCGGGCGGGGCGGGCGTCCGCCGCTCATTCTGTCGGCGGCGGCTTTCGGCTTCGCGATATCCGGCATGCATTACACGGCGATGAGCGGTACGACGCTGTTTCCTTTCGCGAGCGCGTCATCCGGAACGCCGACGTTTTCGACCGATCTGTTGGCCATCATTGTCGCCATCGTGGCGTTTTGCATTTCCGGAATTTTTTTCCTGCTGCTGTTGCCGGATGGCCGGGAACAGCCGCAAGCCATGACTGCGACGGCGGTTGCGCCGGAAGCGCGCGCGGTCGCGGAATTGCCGGCATCGACTTCGCCGGACGACAATCCCGAATTCGGCCGCGGCACCTATTCGCCGCTCGGCGGGGTCGGCGCGCCGCCGCGGCGGTTTGCCCGTCATCTGCCGATTGAACGCGAAGGCGGCACGCAATTCGTCGCGGTTGAGGACGTCGTCGCGGTCCACGCTAACGCGCATTACACCTATATCTTCGACGGCAACGACAAACTGTTTTGTCCGCTCGCCATCGGCGATGTCGAGTCGCGCCTCGACACGACGCGTTTCATCCGCGTGCATCGCAGCCACATCATCAATCTCGACCGCGTGATCGGTTACAAGCGTTCCGGCGACAATGACTTGGTGCAAATGGCCGGCATGCAGCACTACGTGGTTCCGGTCAGCCGCAGCCGCATCGGTGTGTTGAAATCACGGGTGGCTTCATCGAAGGAAATCGACCCCGAGCTTGGCGCGCGCCGCCGCCACCGTATCGCAGCGCACCAATAGCCTCATAACGCGTCAGTATTGTTGACGCAATTCGTGCAGCAACGCCGCATTTCGTGCGGTTTTTGTGCCCTTGGTGCACGGCCAAGCCGCCGGTGCAGAAGCTCTTGCTGCTGCGCCGCACAATTCGGCAAGGTTTTTTCCAGCTATTGGTACATGCGCGATCCCGCGACAGGCCTTTGGTGATGACCTTTGGCCGCTCGGATCGCGCCAGGGAGGATGCCCATGATACCAGGCGCTTTCGCCTATCATCGCCCTACATCCGTCAAAGACGCCGTCGGCCTGCTCGCCAAATTGGGCGACGAAGGTCGCGCGCTTGCCGGCGGACACAGCCTCATCCCGATGATGAAGCTCCGCCTCGCGACGCCGGCTAATCTCGTCGATCTTGCCGGCATCGCCGAGCTCAAAGGCGCCCGCGCCGACGGCAACGACATCGTCATCGGCGCGATGATGACCCAGCATGAGTTGATCGGCTCCGACCTTTTGACGTCGAAAATTCCAATCCTGCGCGAAACGTCGCTGCAAATCGCCGATCCGCAGGTGCGTTATCTCGGCACGCTCGGCGGCAACGTCGCCAACGGCGACCCGGGCAACGACATGCCGGCAGTGATGATGTGTCTCGGCGCGACCTATCACGTCATGGGCGCGAAGGGTGAACGCCGGATCGCGGCGCGCGAATTCTACCAGGGCGCCTACTTCACCGCGCTGGAAACCGGCGATGTGCTCACCGCCATCCGCATTCCGGTGCCGCCGGCAGGTCACGGTTACGCCTACGAAAAGCTCAAGCGCAAGATCGGCGATTACGCGACCGCGGCCGCAGCGGTCATACTCACCATGACCGGCGGCAAAGTCGGCACATGCTCCATCGGCCTGACCAACGTCGCCGAGACGCCATTGTGGGCGCAGGACGCGGCTAAAATCCTGGTCGGGTCGGCGCTCGACGCGGCCACCGTCAAGAAAGCGGTCGCCGCCGCCGAGGCGATTACCGCGCCTGCGGCCGACGCGCGCGGACCCGCGCAATACCGCACCAAAATGGCGGGCGTGATGCTGGCGCGGGCGCTCGCTCGCGCCAAAGCCCGCGCGCGCGGCTAAGGGAGAAGCAGTCATGGCCAAATCCCAAGTCTCCATGAAGGTCAACGGCAAGACCATCGAAGCGCTGGTCGAGCCACGCACCTTGCTGATCCACTTCCTGCGCGATCAGCAGAATATCACCGGCCCGCACATCGGCTGCGAAACCAGCCATTGCGGCGCCTGCACGGTCGATCTCGATGGCAAGTCGGTAAAATCCTGCACCGTATTTGCGGTCCAGGCGAACGGCGCCGACATCCGGACTATCGAGGGTGTGGCGAATGCCGATGGCACCTTGCACGCTTTGCAGGAAGGCTTCCGCGAGATGCACGGCCTGCAATGCGGGTTCTGCACGCCCGGCATGATCACGCGCGCCTACCGCCTCCTCCAGGAGAACAAAAATCCCTCCGAGGAAGAAATCCGCTTCGGTATTTCGGGAAACCTGTGCCGCTGCACCGGTTATCAGAACATCGTCAAAGCCATCCAATTCGCCGCCGCCAAGCTTAACGGCGTGCAGTTCCAGGAGGCCGCAGAATGAACGCCCAGACCCCCACGTCCGCAGAGCGCGCCGCCAAGCTGGAAGGCATGGGCTGCAAGCGCAAACGCGTTGAAGACGTCCGTTTCGTCCAG
>JASHSY010000113.1 GCA_030040825.1 Xanthobacteraceae bacterium | reverse complement strand
CTTGCGCAGCATGTCAGGCGATGAATCGAGCCCGATCACCTCGGCTTGCGGAAAACGCGCAACCAGAAGTTCTGTCGAGTTTCCGGGCCCGCAACCGAGATCGACGACGCGCCGGGCTTGCTGTAACGGCACTTGCGCCAAGAGATCGCGCGGCGGGTGGGTGCGCTCATCCTCAAATTTAAGATATTGCCGTGCGCTCCAGTCTTCCATCGCGCGCGTTTCATTCTGCGGGTGCGGCATGCGGCGGCGACGCTTTCGCCGCGGCGACCACGGGCTTCGACCGCTCGGTCGCCAGCATCATGTACACCGCCGGAACCACGAACAGCGTGAACAGCGTGCCGATCGACAGGCCGGACGCGATCACCAGGCCCATCTGGAAGCGCGACACTGCACCGGCGCCGCCAGCGGTGATCAACGGCACGACGCCCAACACCATCGCCGCAGTGGTCATCAGGATCGGACGCAGCCGGATGCCGGCCGCCATTTCAATCGCCTCGCGTTTGCTGTGACCTTCGGCCTGCAAGTCGTTGGCGAATTGCACGATCAAGATGCCATGCTTGCTGATCAGTCCCATCAGCGTCACCAGACCGACTTCGGTGTAGATATTGAGCGAAGCGCCGGCAATGCCGAGGCTGACGAAGATGAGCGCACCGGCGATCGACATCGGCACCGAAACAAGAATGATGACCGGATCGCGGAAGCTTTCGAACAAGGCGGCAAGCGCCAGGAAAATAATAATCAGCGCGAATCCGAAGGTACCGACGAAGCCGCTGGTCTCCTGAATGTATTGCCGGCTCAAGCCGCCATAATCGACGGTGTAACCGCGCGGCAACATGCGCGCGGCAAGGCCCTGCAAATACGCGAGCGCGTCGCCCTGCGACACCCCAGGCATGGCGACGCCTTGAATCGTCGAGCTGTTGAGCTGCTGGAAGTGATTGAGCGATTCCGGGACTGTTTTGGTGCTCACGGTCGCCACCGTGGACAGCGGCACCAACGATCCATCGGAGGTGCGGATATGATAATCGAGCAACTGCCGCGCGTTGAGGCGGTAGCGCTGCTGGACCTGCGGGATAACCTTGTAGGAGCGGCCGCTCATGCTGAAGTAGTTGACGTAGCCGCCGCCGAGCATTGAGGCGAGCGCGCCGCCGACGTCGCTCATCTTCAGGCCGAGCTGGGCCGTTTTGTCGCGATCGATGGTGACGTTGGATTGCGGCGCATCGATCTTCAGGTCGCTGTCGAGGAAGATGAAGTTGCCGCTCTGTTGTGCCTCCTGCAGAAATTTTTGCGCGATATCGAATAACTGCTCGAACGACTCGGTGGTGCCGATTACGAACTGAATTGGCAGCCCGATGCTGCCGGGAAGCGGCGGTGGCTGAAACGCCACGGCGCGCACGCCTGCGACCTTGGCGAGTTCCTGCTGCACCATCGGCTGCAAGGCGTTGGTGCTTTTACTGCGCCGATCCCACGGCTTGAGCGCCATACCGCCGATCGATTGCCCTGGCGTGTCAATCTGGAAGACGTGCTCGGTTTCCGGATGCCGGAAGAAAATCTTGTAGACTTCATGCGCGTAGAGCTGCCGCTGCCGCAGGGTGGCATTCGGCGCGGCGATCGATTGCGCCAGAATGACGCCCTGATCCTCTTGTGGGGCAAGCTCGGTATGCGCGGTGATGAACAGGAAGTAGATACTGCTTAGCACCAGGAAGGCGAAGACCAACGTCACCGGCAGGTAATTTAGGCTGCCGTGCAGCCGCCGCTCGTAGGACGCGCGCAACCGGGCGAAGCCGCGGTCGATATAGTAGGTAAATTTTTCTTCCCAGCCGCGATGCTGCGGGTCGGGGGCCTTGAGCAGCCGCGAACACAGCATCGGCGACAACGTCAGCGCGACGATGCCCGAGACGGTAACGGCGCCGACGAGCGCGAAGGCGAATTCGGCAAATAAGGCACCGGTCAGTCCGCTCTGGAAGCCGATCGGCACGTAAACTGCCGCCAGCACCACGGTCATCGCAATGATCGGACCGCCGAGCTCGCGGGCGGCAGCGATGGCGGCCGGCACCGGCGCTACACCCTCCTCCAGATGCCGGTTGACGTTCTCAACGACGATGATGGCGTCGTCGACGACAAGCCCGATCGCCAGCACCAACGCCAGCAGCGTCAGCAGATTGATCGAATAGCCAAGCGCCAGAAGAATAATGAACGTGCCGACCAGCGATAGCGGAATGGCGACTACCGGAACGAGCGACGCGCGGATTGAGCCGAGGAACAGGAACACGACGAGCGTAACGATAAGCAGCGCCTCGACGATGCTGCGAACGACCTCATAGATCGCAGCGTTCACGAATTCGGTTGAATCGTAGACGATTTCGCCGTTCAGACCGCGCGGCAATTGCGAGGCAATGTCGGGCCATACCTTGTGCACGCTGCGCGCCACTTCCAAAAGGTTCGCTGCCGGCGCCACCTGCACACCGATATAAACCGCACGTTTACCGTCGAAGCCGACTTCCGATTCGTAATCCTCTGCGCCGAGCGTAACGTTGGCGACGTCCTGCAAGCGCACCACTGCGCCGTTGCTTTGCTTGATGACCAGGTTGCGGAACTCGTCGACCGAATGCAGACCGGTCGAGGCTGTGAGATTCATCTGCACCATCTGGCCTTTGGTGGTGCCGATGCCGGAGATGTAATCGTTGGCAGTCAACGCCAGGCTCACGTCGGTGGCGGTCAGCCCATAGGCGGCGAGCTTTTGCGGATCGAGCCAAGCGCGCAACGCAAACACCTTTTGCCCGAGCAATTCGGCGGTCTGCACACCCGGAATGGTTTGCAACTTCGGCTGGACGACGCGGGTCAGATAATCGGTGATTTGGTTCGGCGCGAGCGTGTCGCTGTTGAATCCGAGATACATCGCGTCGATAGTCTGGCCGATTTTGACGGTCAGTACCGGCTGCTGAGTGCCGGTCGGCAGCTGATTGAGCACCGAAGCTATCTTGGTATTGATCTCGGTCAGCGCTTTGTCGGGATCGTAGTTGAGCCGCAGATAAACGGTGATCGTCGAGGTCGAGCTTTGGCTGGTCGACGTCATGTAATCGATGCCGTAAGCCTGAGCGATGGCGATTTCGAGCGGCGTGGTGATGAAGCCGGCGACAACGTCGGGGTCGGCGCCGTAATAGGTGGTAGTCACCGTCACCACCGCATTCTCGGTGCGCGGATATTGCAGCACCGGGAGCGCGTAATACGCGCGCACGCCAAGCACCAGGATCAGCAGGCTTATGACGGAAGCCAGCACCGGCCGACGGATGAAGATGTCGGTGAAGTTCATGGCGGCGGCCTAGCGGTCGATCGGAATCGGGGCTGCGTCGGCGGTCGGCGTGACCGAATTGTCGATCATGACCACCGAACCGTTGTGGAGTTTGATCTGCCCGGCGGTTACCACCATGTCGCCGTCGTCGACACCCTTGAGCACCGCGACCTGATCGCCGCGGGTCGGCCCGACGGTGACGAAAGTCTGGCGCGCGATCCGCTGCGGCTTGCCATCGGCATCTTTGTCCTTGCCGTCGACGACGACATAGACCGTGTCGCCGTATGGGTTGTAGGTGATCGCCGTCTGCGGCAGCGTGACGTAGTTCTTCGGTGCGCCGGTAGCGATATCGACCGTGGCGTACATTCCCGGCAGCATCCGGTGGTCCGGATTTTTCAGCGAAGCGCGAATCTGCACGTTGCGGCTGCCGGTATCGACCTTTGGATTGATGGCGGAAATCTCGCCGTTAAACGTCTCACCCTTGAATGCGTCGATTTTCACCGTGACCGGTTGGCCAAGCCGAAGCAGATCGACCGACTGTTGCGGCACGAAAAAGTCGACAAAGATCGGATCGAGGGCCTGCAAGGTCACGATCACCGTGCCGGGGCCGAGATATTGTCCGAGGTCAACCGCGCGGATGCCGAGATGGCCCGCGAACGGGGCGCGCAGAAACTTCTTGTCGATGACGGCCTGCTGCTGGGCGACCTGAGCCTGAGCATTCTTCAGATTGGCTGCGTCCGTATCCAGCGTCGCCTGGCTGACCGCCTGCATTTTCAATTGCTTCTGGTCGCGCTCGTAAGT
>JASHSY010000112.1 GCA_030040825.1 Xanthobacteraceae bacterium | reverse complement strand
TCGAGGCTCGCGCGCGGGCGCGAGGCAAGTTCGCGCTGCCGCTTGAACACATTGACCTTGTGATAGTGCGTTGCATGCAACGTCGCCGCGGTCGGCGATGGCACCCAGGCGGTGTTGGCGCCCGCCATTGGCTGGGCGATTTTCTGCTCCAGCATCGGCGCCATCAGGTCGGCCATGGTCCACATACCTTTACCGATCTGGGCGTGGCTGGGCAGCCCGCAGGCCAGTCCGATATCGACGTTCCAATCCTCATAGGCTTTCAGCCAAGGCTGCGTGCGCATGTCGGCCTTGCGCACCATCGGTCCGGCTTCCATGGCAGTATGAATTTCATCGCCGGTGCGATCGAGGAAACCGGTGTTGATGAAGAACACCCGCGACTTCACGGTGCGGATGCACTCCTTGAGGTTGACCGTCGTGCGCCGCTCCTCGTCCATCATGCCAAGCTTGACGGTATTGCGCGCAAGGCCGAGCAGGTCTTCGATTGCGTCGAACAGATCGTTGGCGAATTTGACCTCGTCCGGCCCGTGCATCTTCGGCTTGACGATATAGATCGAGCCGGCGCGGCTGTTGCGCGGACCGTCACGGCGCTTGAGATCGTGCAGCGCGATCAGGCCGGTGATCGCGCCGTCGAGCACGCCTTCGGGCGCCGGCTGTCCGTCACGATCGAGCACGCCTTCGTCGGTCATCAGATGACCGACGTTGCGGATCAGCATCAGGCTCCGCCCCGGCAGCACCAGCGTGCCGCCACCGGGCTTGCTGAAGGAGCGATCCGCGGCGAGTTTACGCGTAACCGGCTTGCCGTCCTTCCGGAATGTCTCGACCAGAGTCTGACGGATCAGCCCGAGCCAGTTGCGGTAAGCTGCGACCTTGTCGAACGGATCGACCGCGGCGATCGAATCTTCCAGATCCATAATGGTGGTGAGCGCGGCCTCAAGCACGACGTCGGCGATTCCGGCGGCATCGTCCCGACCGACCGGATGGTTGCGGTCAACCACCAATTCGATGTGCAGGCCGTTGTTGACCAGGAGGATCGCCTCCGGCGCGTCGGGCCGGCCGCGATAGCCGCAAAATTTTTGCGGATCGATCAGGCCTGCTGCCGTCCCGTTGCCGAGGGTCGCCGCCAGAGCGCCGTTTTTTACGGCATAAGCGCGGACATCGGCATGCGAGCCGGAGGCAAGCGGCACGCTTTGGTCGAGGAATTCTCGCGCCCAGGCAATGACGCGTTTGCCGCGCGCCGGATCGTAGCCTTTGGTTTGCCCGTTTGGGTCGCGCGGGATGGCGTCGGAACCGTAGAGCGCATCGTAGAGCGAACCCCAGCGCGCGTTGGCGGCGTTAAGCGCGTAGCGGGCATTGCTCAGCGGCACCACCAGCTGCGGGCCCGCCACCTTGGCGATCTCATCATCGACATCGGCGGTGTCGATCGCAAAGGCCGGTCCTTCCGGCACCAGATAGCCAATGTCGGTGAGGAGTTGCTTGGCCGCCGCTTCATCGAGCGGACGGCCGCGCCGCTCGCGGTACCATGCATCGATTTTAGCTTGCAGCGCGTCGCGGCGCGCCAACAGCGCGCGATTGATCGGTCCAAAGCGGTGAACGAGGTCGGCAAGACCTCGCCAAAATGCCTCGACGCCGATTCCGGTACCTGGGATAGCCTCATTGACCACAAAATCATGCAGGACTTTTGCGACTTTAAGGCCCGCGACAGCGACGCGCTCAACTTCGGCCATTCGGCGTTTCCGGGAGCTTCGCTTTTCATTGTGTGGCGTCGAAACTATGCCCGAATTGCCAGCGCCAAGCTATCAGACTGAGGTAGGATCAGCGATGCAGGAGCGCTGTGCCTGCGCTATTTCCGTTATGAATCGACTTCTTCTTGGAGACCGATGACCGCATTATTGACAACGCGCGTGACCAAGCCGGATACCGCCTCGATCACCGACGCGGCGCGCGTTCTCTCCGGCGGCGGCTTGGTCGCATTTCCGACTGAAACGGTATACGGGCTGGGCGCGGATGCGACCGACGGCGCCGCCGTCGCACGGCTCTATGAAGCCAAAGGCAGGCCGGCGTTTAACCCGCTCATTGCCCACGTCCTCGACGCCCACACCGCGCAGCGTCTGGCGCATTTTGATGCCGTGGCGACGCGGCTCGCCGCGGCGTTCTGGCCGGGACCTCTGACACTGGTCCTTCCAAGGGCCGCCGGCTGTCCGGTCGCGCCGCTCGCCACTGCCGGCCTCGATACGCTAGCGGTACGCGTTTCCAGCCATCCGGTGACTCGCGCCATCCTCGAAGCCTTCGGCAGGCCGATTGTCGCGCCGTCAGCCAACCGCTCCGGCCATGTCTCGCCCACCACCGCAGCTCACGTGCTTGCCGACCTCGCAGGCCGTATCGATCTCATTGTCGATGGCGGCCCAACACCGGTCGGCGTGGAATCCACCGTCGTCGCCTGTCTCGGCGAACCGATGCTGTTGCGGCCGGGCGGCTTGCCACGCGACGCCATCGAACGGGTGCTCAACAATAAACTGCGCGCGGCCCCACCCGCCGGGGCTGACAACGACGCGGCGCCGCTGTCGCCCGGCATGCTGGCGAGCCATTATGCGCCGCGCGCGCGGCTGCGCCTCAATGCCGAATACGCCAAGCCCGGCGAAGCGCTGCTTGCGTTCGGTCCGGTAGCGCCGGCGGACGCGGCGCGGGCGAAGGTTGCGCTGAACCTGTCCGCGCGTGGCGACCTGATCGAAGCAGCGGCCAATCTGTTTGCGCATTTGCG
>JASHSY010000111.1 GCA_030040825.1 Xanthobacteraceae bacterium | reverse complement strand
CGCCCGGGTCCGCGAATGGGCGGCGACCGAAGTCGGCGCCGGGCGGCTGCTGCCGTGGTTTGCGGTCGCCTTTGGAACCGGCATTGTCCTTTATTTCACCGCCGCGCATGAACCGGCGGTTTGGGCGGCGTCTGGCTTGGCCATCGTTGCGGTCGTCACCGCGGTGCTGTTGCGCCGCCGCCCGATCGGCTTTGTGCTCGCGCTCGGCTTTCTTGGCATCGCCGCCGGGTTTGCGACAGCGACGCTGAAGACCGCGCTGATCGACCACCCGATCCTGCGCTATCCGGCCTATAGCGTCTCGCTCGCGGGCTTTGTCGAGCTGCGCGAGGAAAGCCAGAAGACCGACCGCTTCATTCTGCGCGTCGATCGCATCGAAGGCGCGCGCTTAAGCGATAAGCCGCAGCGCGTGCGGCTGTCGGTCAAGCGCGGCACCGCGCCGCCGGCCGGCGCCTTCATCGAGGTCAAGGCGCAGCTGCAGCCGCCGCTGCAACCATTGCGGCCGGGCAGCTATGATTTCGCCCGCGATCTGTTCTTTCAGCGGCTCGGCGCTTCCGGCTTCGTGCACGGCGCCATCAAGATTATCACGCCACCGGTTGCGGCGGGTCTGCGGCTGCGCGCCGACGCCGCCATTCAAAATCTGCGCGACGTGATCGACTTGCGCATCCGTTCGGTACTGACAGGCAACGTCGGCGCTATCGCCTCGGCACTGATCACCGGCAAGCGCGATGCGATCTCGCAGAATGTCTACGATGCGATGTTCGTGTCAGGCATTGGCCACGTTTTGTCGATCTCCGGCTATCACATGGCGGTGGTGGCCGGTGTAGTGTTCTTCGTGCTGCGCGCGCTGCTGGCTCTCATTCCCGGATTGGCCGACCGCGCTCCGGTGAAAAAATGGTCCGCCTTCGCCGCCTTGCTGGTCACCGCCTTCTATCTCGTCCTTTCCGGCGCCGAAGTCGCGACGCAGCGTTCCTTCATCATGATTGCCATCGTTCTGATCGGCGTGATGCTCGACCGGCCGATCCTGACGTTGCGCACGGTGACCATCGCCGCGCTGGTGGTGTTGCTGTTCGCGCCGGAAGCCGTGGTGCATCCGAGCTTTCAGATGTCATTTGCCGCGACGTTGGCCCTGATCGCCGCGTATTCGCACGGTCTGCCGCTGATGCGTGCTGGCACGGATTCGCCGCTGCACGCGCGTGCGGCATTATGGGGCGTCAACGAGGTGATCGGACTGGTACTGGCCTCACTGGTCGCCGGCCTCGCCACAACGCCCTATGCGGCTTACCACTTCCACCGCGTCGCGCCTTATGGCGTGCTTGCCAATCTGCTCGCCATGCCGATCGTCTCCGCCTGGGTGATGCCGATGGGCATTCTCGGCGTACTTGCCATTCCGTTCGGCTTCGACGCCGAATTCTGGCGGCAGATGGGGTACGGCATCGAATGGATGGATGCGGTGGCGCTGTGGGTGGCGTCGCTCCCAGGCGCGTTCGGCCGCGTCACCTCCTTTGGCACAGGGCCGCTTTTGCTGGCGACTGTGGGACTATTACTCATCGGCCTTCTCAAGACGCCATTGCGCTGGAGCGGCGTATTGTTCGCGGCGCTGGCCATTGTTCTAGCGGCGCGCACGCCGCGGCCCGACATCCTGGTCGCAAGTGACGGGCGCGTTTTTGCAGTGCGCGGGGCCGACGGGCGGCTCGCATTCCACCGCAACGGAGGCGACACATTTGCCATTAAAGAGTGGCTGGCCGCCGATGCCGACGGCCGCAACGAGCGCGATCCGAAGCTTGGCGACGGCATTGCCTGCGATCCGTCCGGGTGCATCGGCAAGCTCGCCGATGGCCGGCTCGTGTCCTATGCGCTGGCTCCGGAGGCGCTCGAAGAAGATTGCCGACGCGCCGCGGTAGTGGTGGCGACGCATGATCCGCCGCCCGATTGCGCGGCCATGGTGATTGGGCGGAAGCTTTGGCGCGAGCGCGGCGCGCTGATGCTGCGCGCCGACGGCAAAGGTTTCGTGCTGGATGCAGCGCGGCCGGCGAATTACGACCGGCCTTGGGCGCGCGCGGCGCGAACGACAGCGACAACCGATGAGGCCGCCCGTTCTGCCGCGACCTCACGGACTGCGCCGCGCGATGCGACGCCGCGCGCAGAGGATTTGGAAGCGGGGGAGTGAATTATTCCCGTCACGCTGAGGTGGCTGCGAAGCAGCCCTCGAAGGATACGGCCAAGGTGTGAGGGCCGTCGCCCTTCGAGGCTCGCTCACTCGCACCTCCGGGTGACGGATCGTTGCTCAATATCGCCGGAACAATCCGACCAGCTTGCCCTGAATGCGCACGCGGTTGGGCGGCAAAATGCGCACCTCGTAGGCGGTGTTTGCAGGCTCAAGCGCGATCGAAGCGCCGCGCCGGCGGAACCGCTTCAGCGTCGCTTCCTCATCGTCGATTAGCGCGACCACGATGTCACCGGTATCGGCGGCATCGCTGCGCTTCAAGAGCGCGACATCGCCGTCGAGGATGCCAGCCTCGATCATCGAATCGCCGCGGACTTCGAGCGCGAAATGCTCGCCGGTGCCGAGCATATCCGGTGGCATATTGATGGTATGGCTGCGGGTCTGGATCGCTTCAATCGGTGTACCGGCGGCGATCCGGCCCATGACCGGCACGGCGACCGGGCGGCCGCTGTCGTCCTCCGACGCGGTGCGTACGCGGCCGAGATTGCCTTCGATGACACTCGGCGTAAATCCGCGCCGGCTGCCAGCCGCCATCCCGTGCGCGACCGACTCGGGCAGTTTGATCACCTCGATGGCGCGGGCTCGATTCGGCAAGCGGCGGATGAAGCCACGCTCTTCCAAGGCGGTAATCAGCCGATGAATTCCGGATTTGGAGCGCAGATCAAGCGCGTCCTTCATTTCGTCGAAGGAGGGTGGAACTCCGGCTTCTTTCAGTCGCTCATGAATGAACCGCAGCAGTTCCGCTTGCTTGCGCGTGAGCATCGGCGCTTTCCCCGTTGGCCCCTAGTGGTCGAAACAAATCATGAACGGACACTATCCGTTCCATATGTGTTCCGCAACCCTTTAATTTGAAGTGAACAAACCAGCGGTTGGGCTTAAAGGCGCACTTACCGCCGGAATCCAACGATCAATGTTGCTTTTCGTCGCCCTCGGCGCCGGCTTCTGCGGCGCGTCCACCCGATCAGACGAGCCCGGTAGATTCCCGCTTGAGAGTTCCCGATTCCGTCGAAGAAATTCTCCGAATCGCTTTTTCACCGCACTATTTTGGGCACTGTGCTTTTTGCACAACGCTGTTTTGACGGATTGTTGCGTTACACTTGGTAATTATCGTGCTGGTTCGTGTTCAAAGGCAGGTCGTTTCAAAGAGGGGATGGGTGTCATGAAGCGCACGTTGCTGGTTTGTGTCGGCGTGTTCGCATTGGCGTCTTCGGCACTGGCTGCCGACCTACCGCCGCCGCCGGCGGTCTACAAAGCTCCCCCGCCGCCCGCGCCGTCCTGGACCGGCTGTTACATCGGCGGCGGCGGCGGTGGCGGCTTAATGACCAGCAATCAGAGTTTGGCAGGGGCGGCGACGGTCGATGTCGGTGGCCAAGGCTGGATGGGACTTGCCGGCGGCGGGTGCGATTATCAGATGCATATTTGGAATTGGGATACCGTGATCGGCGCGTTCGGCGATTACGACTTCATGAACTTTAGGGGTACAGCGTCGTCGCCCGCCGGCTTCACCGGCAACATGAACGAAACCAGCGCATGGGCTGGTGGCCTGCGCGCGGGCGTTCTGCTGTCGCCGAATGTGCTCCTCTACACCGACGGCGGTTATACGGGGACGCACCTTAATGCGATAAACTTCGTGCCGGCCGGCGTCGCCGTTCCAGCGCAAAATTACAACGGCTGGTTTTTCGGCGGCGGCAGCGAGACATCGCTGAGTTGGGTCCTGCCGGGCCTTTTCCTGCGCACGGAATATCGCTACTCGAACTTCCAAAGTAACAACGTTGCCGGGCTGCGCTCTAATCTCGCTACGCAGACCGTGTTTACCGAGCTGGTGTGGCGATTCAACTTTAGCGGCATGCGCTAGCCAAGGTGCGCTGCTGAGATTTTGCGTCAGGGCCCGGGCAAAGTCCCGGGCTCTTTTCGTTTATCGATCGAGGCGCATGATCGCGCATGGGCTGCCGGCATTCGCGGCCGGTTCGTGCGGTTCGCGGACCACCAGACAATCGGCCTTGGCGAGCGGCACCATCATTGAGGAGTCTTGGATCGGGAATGGAGTCGCGACCGGACCTTGCGGCGTGTCTTTGAGCGTTGCGCGCATGTAATCGGCGCGCTCGCTGTTGCCGGGGAGGTCGCAGCCCAGGATGGCCGACTCGACCGGCGGCATAAGATCGTTGCGGCCGGCCAGTCGACGAATAAGCGGTGCGAGAAACAAAAAGCCGCAAACGAAAGCCGAAACCGGATTGCCGGGGAGGCCGAGCACATCCATGCCGTCAAGCCGGCCGTGCATCAACGGCCGGCCGGGGCGCAGCGCCAGACGCCAGAACGACAGTGTCATGCCCTCGGCGGCGAACGCCTTCTGCACCAGATCGTGGTCGCCGACCGAGGCGCCGCCGGTGGTGACGAGGATGTCGGCACCGCTTTGGCGCGCCCGCTGCACGGCCGCAATCGTATCGTCGAGCCGATCGCCGACAATACCGAAATCGTCGACGGTGGCTCCTTCGCCACGGGCAAGCGCCGCCAGCGCAAAGGCATTGGACGAGACGATCTGACCGGGGCCCGGCTCCGCGCCGGGCGGCACCAGTTCGTCGCCCGTGGCAAACAGCGCAACTTTCGGGCGCCGATACACGGGCACGAGTGGATGGTTCATGCCGGCCGCGAGCGTCAGATCGCGTGCAGTGAGCCGACGGCCGGCGGCGATGAGCGTCTCGCCGGCCTTGAAGTCGAGCCCTTGCACCCGGATGTGGCGGCCCTTGACCGACGCTACTCCGATCTCGACCTGATCACCGTTGCGCTTGGTGTCCTCCTGGATGACAACCGTGTCGCTGCCGGCTGGGATCACGCCGCCGGTGAAGATCCGCGCTGCCTCGTTCGGACCGATGGCGCGTGCAAACGGCCGCCCGGCGGCAACTTCGCCGACCACTTTCAATTGCACCGGCGACGTAGCAACGTCGGCTGAGCGCACTGCGTAACCATCCATAGCGGAAACGTCGGCCGGTGGTTGAGTGCGGCGCGCTTTGAGCGCATAGGCGAGCACGCGACCGCAGGCGTCCGACAGCGGCGCTTCTTCGGCCGGCAGCGGCCGCGCATGTTCCAGTACGCGGGTGAGCGCGTCTGCGACCGATAACATCGCCGCCACCGCTTACTCCTTCGCCCGATAATGGCCGCTCTGACCGCCGGTTTTCTCGATCAGGCGGATGCCTTCGATGCGCATACCACGGTCGACGGCCTTCACCATGTCATAGATGGTGAGGCAGGCGACCGAAACCGCGGTCAATGCCTCCATCTCGACGCCGGTTTGGCCGGCGACCTTGACCCGCGCCGTGATCTTTATCCCCGGCAATGTGGGGTCTGGCACGGGGTCGACATCGACCTGCGAGATGGCGAGCGGATGACAAAGTGGAATCAGAGCGTGTGTGCGCTTGGCGGCCATAATGCCGGCAATGCGAGCGGCGCCGAACACGTCGCCCTTCTTTGCATTGCCGCTGCGCACGATTTCGAGCGTTGCCGGCAGCATCCGCACAAACCCCTCGGCAGTGGCTTCCCGCTCGGTTGCGGGCTTGCCGGACACATCCACCATGTGGGCGGTTCCGCCGCTCGATAAATGAGTGAGTTTTTTCGTCCGCGCCACGACAGTCACCGCGCCGGCGCAAATGCGGCGTTGCGGGCAAGCAGCGCGCGGGTGGCGGCGGCG